>NZ_JZWY01000031.1:0-11069 GCF_000966955.1 Streptomyces sp. NRRL S-495 | reverse complement strand
GCGGGCCCGAGCGCGCGGGCCAGCAGGACGGCGGTGCCCCAGTCCCGCCACGCGGTGACCAGGGCGGCACCGGCGGCCCGCTCCTCGTCCGGGCCGGAGGGGGGAGTGGCGGAGGGGGCCGGGAAGGCGGACGGGGGGAAGGCCCGGTGGGCCTCCGCGAGCAGCAGGACGGCCTGCTCGTCGGGCCCGGTCGCACCAAGTGCCTGGGGTGCGAGGACGTCCGGCCCGAGCACCCGGGCGGCGGCGAGGACCGGACGCGGCACGGGGCCGGTACCGGGGAAGGCGGGCGCGGGCGCGACCGCACCCCCGGCGCCCCGGAGGGCGTCGAGGGTGCGGCCCGCCAGCCGCTCCACCGCTGCGGCGTATTCGTCGCGGAGTGCGAGATCGGCGGTCGGCATGGTTGCGTGCTTCTCCTTGGAGGGGGGCTTCGCGGTTTTCACGGGGTCGCGGCGCGTTCGCGCGGCGGCTCCGCCGGGGTCCGGGCCGTTGGCCTGCCGCCCCGGCCGCCGGGCTCATGACCGCGGCGGGGCCGGAGGGCTGTGGCGCGGTGGGACTCCGCGCGTCGCCCGGCAGCGTCCGTTCCGACTACCGCGTCTTCTCCTTCGGCGGCTTCGGGGACAGCAGCAGCGCGCCTGCCAGCAGCAGCAGCGCGGCGGCTTCCGGACGGTACGTGGGCGCGTCGCTGACGGTCGCCTCGTCCTCCGTGATCAACATGCCGAGTGCGTCGAGCTCGCCCTGGGTGGCGAGCGTCGTCCGCGTGGTTCGGGTGGTCTGAGCAAGCATCGGGTGCCTCCTCATCGAAGTTCCGTCGCCAGGCCCGGCGACGCCCCCCTCGAACGACGATACGAGCACGAACGGTCCGGCGCCACCGCGGCACTGTCCGTGACGGTGGTCACGAAGAGGCACCGCGCTGCCGCGCAGCGCTGTCGCCGGTACTCGGGAGTAGGTACGGTCGCTGCATGACCACTGCCTTGATCACCGGCGCGACCGCCGGCATCGGAGCCGCCTTCGCCCGCCGCCTCGCGCGGAGCGGCTACGGACTCGTCCTGGTGGCCCGGGACACCGAGCGGCTGGAGGGTTCCGCCGCGGACCTGCGCGGGAAGTTCGGCGTGGAGGTGGAGGTGCTCACCGCCGACCTCGCCACGGACAAGGGCATCGCCGACGTCGAGGCCCGCCTGTCCGACGACTCCCGTCCGGTGGACCTGCTGGTGAACAACGCCGGCTTCGGCAACCGCGGCGCCTTCTCCACCGTGCCGCTGCAGGACGAGCTGGACATGCTGAAGGTGCACGTCGAGGCGGTGCTGCGGCTGACCACGGCCGCCCTGCCGGGGATGCGCGAGCGCGGGCGCGGCGCGGTCGTCAACGTCGCCTCGGTGGCGGCCTTCCTGCCGCGCGGCACCTACGGCGCGAGCAAGGCCTGGGTGGTCAGCTTCACCCAGGGGGTGATGCGGGACCTCGGCGGCACCGGGGTGCGGCTGATGGCGCTCTGTCCGGGCTTCACGCACACCGAGTTCCACGAGCGGGCCGGCATGGGCACCGGGAACATCCCGTCCTGGGGCTGGCTGTCTGCCGAGCGCGTGGTCGAGGAGGCCATGCGTGACCTGGCCCGGGGGCGTTCGGTGTCGGTGCCGAGCAAGCGCTACAAGGCGGCGGTGGCGATCGCGCGGGTGCTGCCGTCCGGCAGGCTCGGCGGCGTCTCCTCCAAGGCGGCCCGGACGTACCGGACCGACTGAGCCGGCCGGCGCGCCCAGGGGGTGGGTGCGGCGGCCGGGCGTCCCGACCAGCACAGCGGAGTCGGTCTCACTATTAGCTTTGCTAACTATGAGCCTCTCTCGTTATGCTGGCGATCGCCCGACCGCCCACCCGCCGTCGGCGCGCGCCCCCCGGGCGCCGCGCCCGCGCCGCCGTCCGAGGGAGGCTGCCCGCCGTGCGCCCCGAAGGCATCCAGTGGACCCCGCCCGCCCGCGCCGAGAACGACCCGCGCCCGCCCACCCAGTGGCGGCGCATACTCGCGCTGTTCCGCCCCTACCGCGGCCGCCTCGCCCTGGTCGGCCTGCTGGTGGCCGCCTCCGCCGTGGTCTCGGTGACCACGCCGTTCCTGCTCCGCGCCGTGCTGGACACCGCGATCCCGCAGGGCCGCACCGGCCTGCTGACCGTCCTGGTGCTCGGCATGGTTGCCACCGCCGTGGTCAACAGCGTCTTCGGCGTGCTCCAGACACTGATCTCCACCACCGTCGGCCAGCGGGTCATGCACGACCTTCGCACCGCCGTCTACGGCCACCTCCAGCGGATGTCGCTGGCCTTCTTCACCCGCACCCGCACCGGTGAGGTGCAGTCCCGGATCGCCAACGACATCGGCGGCATGCAGTCCACGGTGACCTCCACCGCCACCTCGCTGGTCTCCAACTTCACCGCCGTGGTCGCCTCGGTGGTCGCCATGGTGGCGCTGGACTGGCGGCTCACCGTCGTGTCGCTGGTGCTCCTGCCGGTGTTCGTCTGGATCAGCCGCCGGGTCGGCAACGAGCGCAAGAAGATCACCGGGGAGCGCCAGAAGCAGCTCGCCGCGATGAGTTCGGCGGTCCAGGAGTCGCTGTCGGTCAGCGGCATCCTGCTCGGCCGCACCATGGGCCGCACCGACTCGCTCGCCCGCGAGTTCACCGGCCAGTCCGACCGGCTGGCCGACCTGGAGGTCCGCGCCTCGATGGCCGGCCGCTGGCGGATGAACACCATCCAGATCGTGATGGCCGCGATGCCCGCGGTGATCTACTGGGCGGCCGGCATGACCGCCGCCGGCGGTGCGCCGATCGTCTCGGTCGGCACCCTGGTCGCCTTCGTCTCGCTCCAGCAGGGCCTGTTCCGCCCGACCATCAGCCTGCTGGCCACCGGCGTCGCCGTGCAGACCTCGCTCGCACTGTTCCAGCGGATCTTCGAGTACCTCGACCTGACCGTGGAGATCGACGAGCCCGAGCACCCCGTCACCCTCGGCGAGATCCGCGGCGAGGTCCGCTTCGAGGACGTCGACTTCCGCTACGACCCGGAGCAGGAGCGGCCCACCCTCGGCGGGGTCCGGCTGCGGATCCCGGCGGGCGGCTCGCTCGCGGTGGTCGGCGAGACCGGCTCCGGCAAGACCACGCTCAGCTACCTGGTGCCCCGGCTCTACGACGTCACCGGCGGCCGGGTCACCATCGACGGCGTCGACGTCCGCGAGCTGTCCTTCGACAGCCTGGCCCGCGCGGTGGGAGTGGTCTCCCAGGAGACCTACCTCTTCCACGCCTCGGTCGCCGACAACCTGCGCTTCGCCAAGCCGGACGCCACCGACGAGGAACTCGTCGCCGCGGCCCGGGCCGCGCGGATCCACGACACCGTCGCCTCGCTGCCGGACGGTTACGACACCCTGGTCGGCGAGCGCGGCTACCGCTTCTCGGGAGGGGAGAAGCAGCGCCTCGCGCTCGCCCGCACCATCCTGCGCAACCCGCCCGTGCTGATCCTCGACGAGGCCACCAGCGCGCTGGACAACAGCACCGAACGGGCCGTCCAGGAGGCCATCGACACCCTCGCGGAGGGCCGCACCACCATCACCATCGCGCACCGGCTCTCCACCGTGCGCGGGGCCGACCAGATCGCCGTGCTGGAGCGCGGCGAGGTCGCCGAACTCGGCACCCACGAAGAGCTGCTGGCGGCGGACGGCCGGTACGCGGCGCTGCTCCGGCGGGAGGCCCCGGTCGCGGCCGTCGCTCCCTGAGCCGGGCGTCGCCGGGGGAGCGGTGACCCAGGTGGCGGGGTGGCGGGGCCGGAGGGGTGGGGCCGCCGGTCTCAGGCCGCCTTGGGGAGGCCGCCTTGGGGACCTCGTTGTACGTCTGCACGACCTCCTGGCCGGAGAGCTGCTGGATCGCCGCCATCACCTCGTCCGTGACCTGGCGGCGGGCCTTGAGCGAACGCGCCTGGCCGTGCAGCTCGTCGAAGTGCAGCGGCTCCCCGAAACGGACCGTCACCTTCTTGAGGCGCGGCACCCGCTTGCCGATCGGGAGGATCTGGTCCGGCCCCTCCAGCGCCACCGGCACCACCGGGACGCCGGCGGTCAGGGCCAGCCAGGCCACGCCGGTCTTGCCGCGGTAGAGGCGGCCGTCCAGCGAGCGGGTGCCCTCGGGGTAGATGCCGAACGCCTTGCCGTCCTCCAGGATCTCCAGCGCCGACTCCAGCGAGGCCTGGGCGGACCGGTAGGTGCCGCGCTCGACCGGCACCGCGCCGATGCCCTGGAAGAAGCCGCGGGACAGCGCGCCCTTGAGGCCGCTGCCGGTGAAGTACTCGGCCTTGGCCAGGAAGTGGACCCGGCGCGGCGCGGTGAGCGGGATGACCACGCTGTCGATGAAGGAGAGGTGGTTGCTGGCGAGGATGACGCCGCCCTTGCGCGGCACGTTCTCCATGCCCTCGATGGTGGGCCGCCAGATCCCCCGGGCGAGCGGTTTCAGCACCAGCCTGGTGACGAGATCGAGCATGGTCCCTCCCTGGACGAGCACGCCCGAGAGGTGCCCGGGCCTGGGGTACGACGAGCGGCGTTCGCTTCCCCGGCCGGGCCGGGATCAGACCCGCAGACTACGACACCCACCCCCGAGCCCGTCCACTCCCGCCCGCAGTGGCGCTCGCCACGGGCGGGTAGGGTACCGCCGTCGGAAATGCACATCAGCAGTTGATTCGGTCCCAGGAGGCCCCCATGGCAGACGTCGACGACATTCGCGCGGCGTTCGACAAGTTCGACCGGAACGGCAACGGTCGGATCACCGCCGCCGAGTACGCGCGACCTCACCACCTCGGTCGCCGTGGCCGAGGCCATCATCAAGCAGATGGACACCAACCACGACGGCGAGCTGACCTTCGAGGAGTTCCTGGCCGCGCGCCAGGGCTGACGAGGCCGGGGCCGACCGGCCCGGACGGGGTCCCGGATCGTTTCCGGGGCCCCGTCCTCGCGTTGTTGTCGCCCGCTGTGCCTGCTGTGCCCGGCCCGTCTGTCGCGTCTGTCGCGCCTGTCGCGCCGTCGTGCGCTCAGCCGGTGGTCGGGAACACCCGGCGGACCACGCGCTCCGCCGCCCCGCCGTCGTCCCAGGGGCAGAACCGCTTGCGGAAGTCGGCCCGCGCCGCCGGCTCCGGGTCACCGGCCAGCAGCGCCGCCGCCAGCCCCTCCGGATCCGTCGTCAGCGCGCCCGGCGGCTGCTCGAACAGGTCGAAGTAGACGCCCCGGTCGCGCTTGTACTCCTCCCAGTCCGGCGCGAAGATCACGATCGGCCGGTCCAGCACCGCGTAGTCGAACATCATCGACGAGTAGTCCGTCACCAGGACGTCGGCCGCCAGGTAGAGGTCCTCCACCGTCGGGTGCGCCGACACGTCCAGGATCTCCGCCGCGTCCTCGTCCGCCGTCAGGTCGCCCGGGCCGCCGGTGTGGAAGTAGTGGGTGCGGACCAGCAGCGTGAAGTCCGGCCCCAGCCGCCGGGCCAGCTCCCGGACGTCCAGCAGCGGCACATAACCGCCGCGCGCCTCCCGGTGGGTGGGCGCGTACAGCACGGCGGTGCGCCCGGGCGCCAGCCCGAACCGTTCGCGCATCGCCGCCGTCCCGGCCGGCGTCGCCCCGGCCAGCCGGTCGTTGCGCGGGTACCCGGTGTCCAGCATCTCGTAGCGGCCCGGGAAGGCGCGGGCGAAGTGCTCGCTGGTGTGCGGGTTGGAGGAGACCAGGAAGTCCCAGCGGTCGACCGCCTCCTGGAGCCGGTCGAAGTCCATCCCGTCGGCGGCCACCGGGTGGTCCCTGAGGTCCATGCCCATCGCCTTCAGCGGCGTGCCGTGCTGGGTCTGGACGTGCACCGTGCCGGGCCGCTTCGCCATGGTCCGGGGGAAGTTGACATTGTTCACGAAGTACTTGGCCGTGGCCATCGTCCTCAGGTACGCCGGGGTGTTGACGATCACGTACGGCACACCGTCCGGCAGCGTCGCCGCCTGGGCGCGATTCTCCACCACCCAGACCCCGTGGATCCCGGGCGCGAGCTCCTTCGCCTTCTCGTAGATCGCGGCCGGGCTGCACGCGTAACCCCGGTGCCAGTACGCGGCGTACACCGCCAGGTGCGGGTTCAACGGCATCCGGCGGAACGCGTTGTACGCGGTGAACCGGGCGCTGCTGCGCACCCCCTTCTTCAGGGCCGGCGCCACCGCCCGCGCCCCGCGCTTGAGTTCGCGCGGCAGCCGGCCGGTGCGGCGCAGTTCCGCGTACGCGCGCCGGGCGCCTCGCGCCGCGAGCCGGTACTGCACGCCGCGCACGCCTCCCGGGAAGCGGTAGCCCGCCGGGCGGTGCCGGGTGAAGTGCTCGGCGATCCGCCGGAAGAACTCCGGCCGCAGCCCGACCGGGACCAGTCCGGGGGTGTCGTAGACGGTGAGTGCCTGCTGCACGGTCCGCTCGAAGACCAGGGTCCGCAGTGTCCCGGGGACGGGCCGGACGGGGTGGCCGGGGTGGTCTGCCGGGTCGGGTCGGTCCAGGAAGGCGAAGATCGCGTCGTACTGGGCGAAGGCGTCGGCGTGCTTGGCGGAGGCGGTGCTGGTGATCGCCCCGGCCCGGCCGCGCCGGTAGAAGTAGCAGGGGCGGTCGAAGTAGCGCAGCCGCTCGGCGGCGAGCAGTGCCGGGTAGGTGACGGAGATGTCCTCGTAGAAGCCGCGACCGAAGGAGACGTCGAGCCCGAGCAGGAACTCCCGGCGGAACACCTTGTTCCAGACCGACATCACCGTCTTGAACACGGCCGGGTGCTCGGCCAGCGTGCCCCCCGCGACGAGCGGGGAACCGGTCAGCACGTGCCGCCACGGGTTGGGCTCGGTCCCGCCGTCGGGGTAGACGTGGACGAAGTCGGTCAGCAGGACGTCGACGGGCGCCTCGCCGCGCCGCTCGCGCTCCAGCTCGCCGGTGAGCTCGTCGAGGAGGGCGGTCACCGTGCCCTCGGGCACCCAGTCGTCGCTGTCGACGAACCAGACGTACGCGCCGCGCACCTCGGGGAGGGCGGCGGTGCGGGCGCCGCCGAGGCCCTGGTTCTCCGCGAGGTGGAGGACGCGCAGGCGCGGATCACGGGCCGCGTACTCGTCCAGGATCGCGCCGCTGCGGTCGGGGGAGCGGTCGTCGACCGCGATCACCTCGAAGCGGGACTCGGAGGACGGGGTGTCCGCCAGGAGGGAGTCGAGGCAGCGGGGCAGGAAGCGCTCCACCCCGTGGACGGGGAGCACGATGCTGAGGAGGACTGGCACGCTGGCCGAGTCTACCGAGCGCGGCCGCGGAGGGCGGAGGACGGGTGCGGCGGCGCTGCTGGTGGGCGGGGTGTGCCCTCCCGGGGAGGCCCGGCTCGGGGAGGCCCGGCCAGGGTCGGGGGCCGGGGCGGTCACGGCCGAGGGCTGATGGGCCGGAGCCGCCGGTGCCGGACCCCGGAAGGGGGTGGCACCGGCAGCCTGGTGGCGGCCCGGCCGACCCTCTACGGCCGGCCGCCGGTCCGAGCACCGCCCGAACCTGGCCACCGCAGCGTCGAGGCGGCCTGGCAGTAGGCACGGGGGAGCCGGAATCTTCATCAGTCGAACACGGGGGGCGGTGGTGCTCGCGCCCGCGTGATCGATAGAGATATTGCTTGGAGCCGACTCCCGCGTCAATCCCCCGGCTGTGTTCACTTCCTAAACGGATAGTCGTACCTTGTCGCCGGCGGACCGGGCCCGCCCCGGGGGTGACGGCCGGAGGGCCGTGCGGTGGCCGCCGGGTGGCCACGGCGCGTGAAGGGGCGGTGACCCCGTGCGCCGGGCGTACACCGTCACGGCGGGCGCCGGGTGTGCGACCCGAAGAACCCGGTGACGTCCCGCCGGTCGTGCACCATCATTGATGCTCAGTCGTGATCGGTCGGGTGGGCCCTGGTGCAGTGTCAGTTGACGCAGCACGGTACGGTTGCAGAACACCAGGACGGTTGCGCGAAGGCCGTCTGTCACGGATAGTCTTCGCCTCACGGCCCTGGCGCCTCGTAGGGGTGGGAAAACTGATGGAACACATGCAAGTGCGGACCCGGCCTCGGGTGCCCGCGATCCAGTGCGGCGTCGGCGCGACCGGCCGCCGGATCGAGCGACACCTGGCTGTGCTCGGCGCGCCCGCACTCCCGGCGGTGGACACCGCCGAGGCGCTCGGGCTGATAAGGGAACTGACGCCGCGTGGCGTCGGTGCCCCGACCGCGCCGCCGCGCCGCCACACGCGGGTCAAGCTGCTGGCGCCGCTGCGCCGGCTGCGGCGGGGGCTCTTCGGCAGCCGCGGCTGAGCCGACCGGTCCGGTCGAGTCAGGTCTGGTCGAATCCGGTCCGGTCGCGCGGGGCCCCGAATCCGGGGTCTCCGCACCGCTCTTCCTCCTGCACACACGCCTTTTCGGCACCGGCCCGACGGATCCTGACGACCGTCGGGTCTTCCGCGTTTCCGCTCCCCGATCCGTGTCGACGCGGGCCGACGCGGACGGGTCCGTCTCCGGCCCGGCTGATCATCCGTGGTCCGTTCCGATCCTCGGATGTCATTTTTGGTCTGAACCTCTCAGCCTATGTCGACCGGCCCCTCCGCCGCCGGGAGTCGGCGAGGCTGGCCGGTCCACCCTCGGCCGTGGGTCAGGATGGCGCCATGGCGGACCACACCCACACCCGAACCACGTCCCACTCCACTCCCACCTCCACGTCCTTCCGGACCGAGACCTTCGACATCACCACCGGAATCCATGAGGTCGCGCTCGACATCACCGACCGCTGCGTCCGGTTCCTCGACCAACACGCTGTCGGACGGGACGGCCTGCTCAACGTCTTCGTCCCGCACGCCACGGCCGGGATCGCCGTCCTGGAGACCGGTTCCGGCAGCGACGAGGACTTCCTCGCCACCCTGCGCGACCTCCTGCCGGCCGACGACCGGTGGCGTCACCGGCACGGCAGCCCCGGTCACGGCCGGGACCACGTCGTCCCCGCCCTGGTGGCCCCGCACGCCACCCTGCCGGTGATCGACGGACAGCTCGCGCTGGGCATCTGGCAGTCGGTGGTGCTGGTCGACACCAACGGGGACAACCCGCACCGCACGCTCCGGCTCTCCTTCCTGGGCTGAGCGCGCCGCCCGGCCCCGGCCCCGGACCCGGACCCGTCGGGGCCGGGCGGAACGCTAGTCCGGCAGCGGTGTCCCGGTTCCGGGCCCGGCGGCGGCCTCGACCACGGACGCGAGGTACCGCTCTATCGCCAGGTACTGGCAGAGCACGGCGACCGGGCGGCCGAGCCGCGCGTACCAGGCGGCGAGCCGGGCGAAGGCGACGACCTCGAACCACACCTCGCCCGCCGCGTCCATCGACACCAGGAACGCTTCCTCGCCGCACTCCGGGTGCCCCGGCAGCGTCCCGTAGGCGAAGCCGATCCGGTCCGGCTCGTCCACCGTCCACACCACCCGGCACGGGATCACCAGCCGGGGCCAGCGGCTGCCGGGCAGGCCGAGCCGCAGGAGGACGGTCGCCCCGGGCTCGGCGGGCGCGTACGGGAACACGGCGAAGCCGGTGCCCAGCTGGCAGCCCCAGCCGAGGACGAAGCGGCCGGCCCGCGCCAGGACCTCCGGGCCGTGCCCGAGATGCACCCGCCGCCGCAGATGCGTGTAGCCCTCCGGCAGCCGGGCGTCCGCGGTGGCACCCACCTCGCGGTAGTTGGGTCCGGTGGCCCGGGCGGCGCGCAGCCTCCGCTCCAGGGCGGACCCGGTGGATCCGGCCGTCCCTGTGGATCCGGAGGTCTCGGCCGTCCCGGTGGCCTCGGCGGCGTTGGTCCGGGCGGAGGGGACCGGCGGGACCGGCGGCGGGACGGCGGGGACGGCGGGGTCCACCTCGTGACCGGGAGAGTCGGGCATACGGCCACCGTATCGACGGTCCCCGGAGCGGCCTCGCCCGGGACCGCCTTGCGCCCTGCCCGGTCCGGGGAGTAGAGAGGCGGCATGAGCGAAACAGCCAGGCAGGACACGGCCGCCCCCGGTATCCAGGACACCCCGGCGGCGGAGCAGGTCTGCGAGCTCGCCCCGAGCGGCGCGGAGGCGGCCCTGCTGCCCGACCCCGGTTCCACCGGCCCGCGCGCGGACTGCGTGCTGTGCGGCGAGCCGACCGAGTTGCCCGCCGACCACCCGGGCAGCACCCTCTGCCCCGTCTGTACCTGGCAGCAGGCCCAGCGGATCGCCTGCTCCGGCTGAGCGGGCCGCCCGGCCCCCGGCCCGCCGCAGGATCCTCCCGGGGCGGACGGTCGGTCGAGTCAGGGGCGTCTCCGGCGTCAGGCGTCCTCCCGTCCCGCCGGCGCCAGGGTGGAGCCGTGCCGGCCCTTGCGGACCAGGAGCTGGGCCGGGATCCGGCTGCGCAGATCGGCGACGTGGCTGACGATGCCGACCGCGCGGTCCCGCTCGCGCAACCCGTCCAGGACGTCCATCACCTCCTCCAGGGTGTGCTCGTCGAGGCTGCCGAAGCCTTCGTCGATGAACAGGGTGTCCAGCGGCATGCCCCCGGCCTCGTCGGTGACCACGTCCGCCAGACCGAGTGCCAGGGCGAGCGAGGCGAAGAAGCTCTCGCCGCCGGAGAGCGTCGCGGTGTCGCGCTCGGTGCCCGTCCAGGCGTCCACCACCCGCAGCGCCAGCCCCGAGCGCTTGTTGCCGCCGCCCCGGTCGTCGCTGTGGACGAGCGTGTACCGGCCGCCGGACATCCGGACCAGCCGCTCGCTCGCCGCGGCCGCCACCTGCTCCAGCCGCGCCGCCAGGACGTACGACTCCAGGCGCATCCGGAGCCGGTTGTCGGTCGAGGTGCCGGCCGCGAGCGCCGCCAGTCGGCTGATCCGCGCGTACCTGGCCAGCTCCGGGGCCAGCGAGCGGGCCAGCTCGGCCAGCTGCCGCCCGATGGCGGCGAGGGCCTCGCACCGCAGGTGGGCCGCGTCCCGCGCCGCGTGCGCCGCCCGCAACCGGTCGGTGGCGGCGCCGAGCCCGCTCCGGGTGCCCGGCAGGTCGGCCGGCGGCAGGGCGGCGGCCGCGACCAGTTCGGGTT
>NZ_JZWY01000030.1:0-298 GCF_000966955.1 Streptomyces sp. NRRL S-495 | reverse complement strand
CGCGACCAGTTCGGGTTCGGCGAGCCGCCGCTCCACCGCGGCCAGCTCGGCCCGGTGCCGGTCGATCCGCTGCTCCAGCCCGTCCCGCTCGGCCCGCGGCAGCAGGACGGCGACGGCGTCCTGGGCGCTCGCGAACCCGGCCGCCACCGCGGCGTCGGCCAGCTCGTCGTCCGCCTGCTTGAGCTGGTGCGCCGCCTCGGTGGCGGCCCGGGCGGCGCCGGCCAGCGCGGCCACGGCCGAGGCGAGGCGGTCGAGCGCGGCCGCCCGGGCCGCCACCGACGGCGCGTCGCCGCGGGCC
>NZ_JZWY01000029.1:0-3841 GCF_000966955.1 Streptomyces sp. NRRL S-495 | reverse complement strand
GCCGCCACCCGGGCGGTCAGCTTCTCCTGCTCGGCGTGCAGGGCGCGGGCCTGGGCGGCGAGTTCGGCGCTCCGCTCCCGGGCGTCGGAGAGCGCCGTGCGGCGGGCGGTCTGCTCCTCGGTGAGCCGCTCGACGGCCCGGCCGACCGCACCGAGCCGCTCCGCGACCCGGACCGCTTCCCGGTGTTCCGCCCCCAGCCCGCCGAGCACTCCGGCCAGGGCGTCGGCGGCCTCCTCACCGGCCGCGCCGGCGGCCGCCGCGCGGCGCACCCGGAGCCCGGCGAGTTCCTGCTCGGCCGCGTCGGCGGCCTGCTCGGCGGCCGTCTGGGCGCGCCGGGCCCGCTCCTCGTCCTCGGCCCGGACCGGCTCGCCGACCGGGCGGGCCGGGGCCGGGTGCTCCGCCGAGCCGCAGACCCGGCAGGGCTCGCCGGTGCTCAGCCCGGAGGCCAGCTCGGCGGCCATCCCGGCGAGCCGGCGCTCACGGAGCTCCAGGCCGTACTGGCGGGCGTCCAGCGCCTCGGCGCGCAGGGCGAGGGCGCGCGGCCCGGCCCGGCCGACCTCGCCGTCCAGCGCGTCCCGGGCCCGGGCGGCGGACAACCGGGCGGTCAGCTCCGCGCGCCGGGCGTCCAGCCGCTCGACCAGCGCGGCGGCCTCCCGGGCGGCGGACTCCTCCTCCTTCAGGGCGGCGTGCCGGGCGTCGAACTCGGCCAGCCACTCGCCCGCCTCCTCGGCGAGGTCCTCGGCCCGCCGCAGGTCCGCGGTCAGCGCCGTCCGGGTACCGGCCAGCTCGGCGCACTGCCGCTCGTCCGCCCCGGCCGCCTCCAGCCGGACGATCTCGGCGCGCAGCCGCCGTTCGGCCTCGGCCAACTCCTCGGCCTCGGCGTGCGCCAGCGCCCGGCCGGCACCGGCCGTTCCGTCGCCGCGCTCACTGCCGTCGCCGGGGTTGCTGCCGTCGGGGCGGTCGCTGCCGCCGAGGAGCGCACGGCCGGTCGGGCCGGTCGCGACCTCGGCGAGGACCGCCCGGTGCCGGTGCTCCTCCTCCCGGGCCTGCCGGTAGGCGGCCGCCGCGCGCTCCCGCAGGTGCAGCACGGACTCGACGCCGACCGCCGCCTGCGCCGCCGTCAGCCGCCGCCGGTCCGCCGCGCGGGCGGGCTCGTCCTCGGCCAGCCGGGCCGCCTCCCGCACCGCCTGCCGGTGCCGCTCCTGCCGGTCGGCCCGCTGCTCGGCGGCCTCCCTGGCCCGCTGCGCCGCCCGGTGCGCCTCCTCCGCGCCGGCCAGCGCGGCCTCGGCGACGGCCAGCTGCTCGGCCGCGCCGCCGCGCAGCACCGCCGCCCAGCCCAGCACTCCCGTGGTGAGCTCGGCGTCCGCCGCCGCGCTCGGCGCCGCCTCGTCCGTGGCCGCCATCGGGCCCTCGGCGGGCTCGGCGCCCGGTCCGGCCGCCTGCTCGGCCTTGCTGGCCAAGTCCCGCAGCCGGCGGCGCCCGGTCTGGACGGCGGTCTCGTGGGCCCGGCGCTGCTCCGCGAGCCAGGCCTCGACGGACTGGAACCGCTCGGTGTCGAACAGCCGGCGCAGCAGCTTGCCGCGCTCCTCCGAGTCGGCCCGCAGGAAGCGCGCGAAGTCGCCCTGCGGCAGCAGCACCACCTGGCAGAACTGGTCCCGGCTCATCCCGATCAGCCGGTGGATCTCCTCGCCGGCCTCCTGGTGCGACTTGCTGACCGCCCGCCAGCCGGGCCCGCCCGCACCGGTGCCCGCGCCGTCCGCCGACCACTCGCGCAGCAGGGTCTGGGCCCGCTCGACGGTCATGCCCGTGCCGACCTTCTTCGGCCGGGGCTGCTCGGGGATCCGGATGATCTCCAGCCGGCGGCCGCCGAGCGTCAGCTCCAGCCGGACCTCGGTCAGCCGGTCGGGCTCGGCGTGGTCGCTGCGCAGCCGGTTGGCCCGGCGGGTGCCGGGCACCTCGCCGTAGAGGGCGTAGCAGACCGCGTCCAGCACGCTGCTCTTGCCCGCGCCGGTGGCGCCGCGCAGCAGGAACAGGCCGCCGGCGGCCAGCGCGTCGAAGTCGACCGTCTCGGCGCCGGCGAAGGGGCCGAAGGCGGTCACGGTCAGCCGGTGGAGTCTCATCGGGGCAGCTCCGCCTTCCGGTCGGAGGTCTCCCGGACGCGCTCGAAGCCCTCGCGCAGCCAGCCCAGCTCGTCCGGGTCGGGGTCGGCGCCGGGGCGGACGTGCCGCAGGAAGCCCTCGGCGATCTCCAGGTCCGTCCGCCCGCTGACCCGGGACGCGTAGGAGGGGGAGGCGGCGGCGGTGCTCTCCTCCGGGTCGAACAGCAGCTGGAGGGTGTGCGGGAAGCGGCGGCGCAACCGCTCCATCGGCTCGGTGGGGCGGCTCGGGTCGGTGAGGGTGACCTGCACCCAGGACTGCTCGTCGGCGGTGTACCGCTCGTCGGTGAGCAGCTCCTCGAGCCGGCCGCGCAGCCGGGCCAGCCGCCGGGGGGCCGGGCAGGGCACCCGCTCGGCGGTGACCGAGCCGTCCGCCGCGAGGTCGACCAGCCACATGCTCTTGCGCTGCTCGTGCTCGGAGAAGGAGTAGGCGAGCGGGGAGCCGCTGTAGCGCAGGTGCGGGGCGAGGGTCTGGCAGCCGTGCAGATGGCCGAGCGCGGCGTAGTGCACGCCGTCGAAGACCGAGGCGGGTACGGCCGCGACCCCGCCCACCGCGATGTCGCGCTCGCTGTCGCTGGGCTCGCCGCCGGTGACGAAGGCGTGCGCCAGGACGACCGCGCGGGTGCCGGCCGGGCGGGCCGCGAGGTCGGCCCTGACCTGGTCCATCGCCGCTCCGAGCACGGCGGCGTGCCCGCCGCGGGCCAGGCCGAAGCGCTCCCGGACCAGGGTGGGCTCCAGGTAGGGCAGTCCGTAGACGGCGACCGGCCCGTGCGCGTCGGCCAGCAGCACGGGCTCGGCGCACTCGCCCGGGTCCGTCCTCAGGTGGATACCGGCCCGGCCGATGAGGCCCGCGCCGACGCCGAGGCGGCGGGCCGAGTCGTGGTTGCCGCTGATGAACACCGTCGGCACGCCGAGGTCGGCCAGCCGGTGCAGCACGTCGTCGAACAGCGCCACCGCCTCCAGGCCCGGCAGCGCGCGGTCGTACACGTCGCCGGCGACCAGCACGGCGTCGACGCGCTCGTCCCGGACCACCGCCACGAGGTGGTCCAGGAAGGCGCGCTGGGCGTCGTGCAGGCTCTCCCGGTGGAACGAGCGCCCGAGATGCCAGTCGGAGGTATGCAGCAGTCGCATGGTTCCCGACCATAACGGGCGCCACCGACAACCCGGTCCGGAACGGGTGCCGCCGACCGTCCCGGGACCGTCCCCGGGCCGCCCGCCGGGCCTCGTCGGCATCACTCCGGGTCGATTGTCGGTGACGGTGTGTATGGTCGCGTTCGCCGGGAGCCGAGGGGCTCGTGGGGCCGGTGCGGGAGTACCGACGACGGAGGGAGACGACCGTGCGCGAGCGGATGCGGAGCGGGTTCCAGGGCCCGGACCAGCGGCGGGCGAGGGAGCAGGAGCAGGAGCGGGGGCGGTGCCGGAGGCGGGGCCGGGACCGGCGTCCGGGTGCGGGTGGCTGCCGGGAGCGGTGGCGCGCGCCCGTGGTGCGGCTGTGGGGTCCCGGTGCGGAGCGGCGTCGGCCCGGGCCGGCCGGCCCGGGCGGGAGGATCCCCGACGGGCGGCCGCCGGGCGGCGGGGCGAGCGTGCCCAGGGCGGGCGGCGCGGGCGGGCCCGCCGGTCCCGGGGTGCGGGAGCGGCGCCGGGGGCGACCGCGCGGGGCGCCCCCGCCGCAGCCGGTGGCGCTCG
>NZ_JZWY01000028.1:0-17025 GCF_000966955.1 Streptomyces sp. NRRL S-495 | reverse complement strand
GCTCGCGCTGGCCGTCGCCGCCGCCGACTTCGCGGACCTGGCGCGGTACGGGCTGTTCGGCGGGCTGACCTTCCGCTCCTACCTGCGGCGGGTGGCGGTCCAGCTGCGCGCGCTGCGCGGGCAGGGGCTGGAGGTCCACCTCCGGGTGCTCGACCCGGCGGACTACGCGGAGTACTGCGAGGAGCTCGGCTTCGCGCCGGGGGACGCCGCCGCCCGGGTCGCGTACGCGGCCGATCCCGAGCTGGCCGGGGAGCCGTTCGTCTACGCGGGGCAGCGGCTGGCGGTGCTGCTGCCGGAGCTGGCCGACGACCACCGGGCGCGGGTCCGGATCTCCATCGCGATGGCGGCCCTGCTGACGGCGGCGGGCGAGGGGTCGCCGGGGGAGCGGCGGCTGGTGGCGGTGATGCGGCACGCCGTCGAGGTCCAGCTGGCGGTGGGCGCGGGGGCCGGTGACGGGATCCACCTGCTGACCCTGCGCTGCCACGGCCCCGAGGACGGCGAGGAGCTGACCTCGGCGACCGACGTCCGGGTGGAGCGGGGCCGGCCCGGGCCCGGCGGGCGGGATGCCGAGGCGTTCTGCGTGACGCTGGCGGCGGGCCTCGCCGTCGGCGGTGCCGGTGCGATGGTGCTGCACGGGGACCCGGCGGCCCCCGGCGGGCAGACGGTGCGGGGGTGGGCGCTGCGGGGCGGGAGGCTGCGGCCGATGACCGTCCGCGAGGTGCTGGACGAGCTCGCCGACGACGTCGGCCGGGGCCTGCCCTTCCCGCCGGCCGTCGTCCCGCTGCCGGGCTTCCCCCTGCCGGCGCCGCCGCCGTCGGGTGAGGGCGGACCGCCCGGGGAGCGGCCGACCGGGGGCGGGGGTGGGCCCCTGGCCTGATCGCGGCTGACCAGGGCGTTCGGCTCCGGCTGTCCACCAAGCGGCGCTGGGGACTGTTCATCGACCGCCTGTTCGGGGAAGATTTCGGGGAAGATCAACAGTGGGAACGGCCGGTGCCCCACGCCGCCGCGCCCGCCGCCCCGAACCGCGTACCGCGAACCGTCCCCGCGCACCGTCGGTCCGGCGAGCCCGACACCGAAAGGGGGGACGCATGAGCCGGATCGAGTACAGCGCGGAGATCGCCGAGCTGCTCGGCCGGGTGCGCCGGCGTCCCACTGCGGGCTGGCCGTGGCGGCCGGGGGAGCAGGTGCCCGCCGGGCTTCCGGTGAAGCAGTCCTGGGGGTGGCTGTTCGCCCCCGACGGCCGGGTGCTGACCCTGGTCAACCCCAAGGACGGCGTCGTCTCGCTGCCCGGGGGCTCGCTGGAGCCGGAGGACGCCGGCGACCCCGGTTCGGCGCTGGCCCGGGAGGCGGCCGAGGAGGCGCAGGCGCTGATCGGTACGCCGTACTACCTCGGCTACCTCTACGACCGGGTCGGTTCGGCCAACGGCGGCCACGAGTGCGCCCGGGTCCGGATGGCCGCCGCGCTGCGGGCCGTCGGTCCGAGTGCGCCGGACCCGGCCTCGGGGCGGCACTACCGGCGGCTGCTGGTCGCACCGGGCCTCGCCGTCGAGCTGCTCGGCTGGGGCGTGCCCGGCCTGCGTCAGGCCCGGGCGGCGGTGGCGACCGCCGTCCGGAGACTGGGCGTGCCCTCGGCCGCCAACGAGACGATCGAGGAACTGCCGGCGGCGGGCTGCGAGCTGTTCCCCGGCGCGGCCCCGGGTGCCGCCCCGGGGGAATCGCCGACGGCCTGACCGCCTGACGGCCTGACCGCCTGACCGACCGACCGCCTGACCCGACCGACGTCCTCGCCGCGCGCCCCGCCGCGCGCCCCGCCGCGCGCCTCGCCGACCGCCCGAGCGTGCCGCCGCCGGTGGTCGCACGTCCGGCTGAGTGCCGTCCCTCGATCGGGCGATGCCCCGAAACCGGCGCACGGGCGCACTTACCGTGCCAGAAGGGGCAGTTCACCGTGCCGTTGTCAGACTGACCGTCAATTGCCTTGGCATGACAACTTCCAGAGTTAGCTACCGCCTGGTATCAAATTGTGTGACGCGAGTCACTCCCTGGAGGTGTCATGCTACGCCCTGCCCGTGCCATGTCCGTCGCCGTCACCGCGGCGCTCCTCTCCCTGACCACCCTCGTCACAGCCGGTTCGGCCCACGCCGCCGGGGTCAACTACGTCGCGCTCGGCGACTCCTACGCCTCGGGCCTCGGAGCCGGCAGCTACACGAGCGAGAGCGGCAGCTGCAAGCGCAGCACCAACGCGTACGCGTACCTGTGGAAGAACGCGCACGCGCCGTCCTCCTTCTCGTTCCTCGCCTGTTCCGGCGCCAGAACCGGAGACGTGCTCAACAACCAGCTCTCCAACCTGAACTCGGCCACCACGCTGGTCAGCATCAGCGTCGGCGGCAATGACGCGGGCTTCGCCAGCACGATGCAGACCTGCGTCCTGGACTCGGAGAGCGCCTGTCTCAACGCGGTCGCCACCGCGAAGAACTACGCCACCAGCACGCTGCCCGGCAAGCTCGACCAGGTCTACTCGGCGATCCACGCCAAGGCCCCGAACGCCCGGGTCGTCGTGCTCGGCTACCCGCACCTCTACAAGGTCGGCGGCAGCTGCATCTTCGGCATCGGCGACACCAAGCGGGCCGCCATCAACGGCGCCGCCGACACGCTCGACGACGTCATCGCCAAGCGCGCCGCCAACGCCGGCTTCGCCTTCGGCGACGTCCGGTCGATCTTCCGCGAGCACGAGATCTGCGGCTCCAGCACCACCTGGCTGAACAGCACCACCCTGCCGGTGGAGGAGAGCTACCACCCGAAGGCCTCCGGCCACTCCGGCGGCTTCCTGCCGGTGTTCACCGCGCAGGCCTGAGCCCAGCCGCACAAGCCCGCCCCCGACCCCGCCCCCGATCACAGAACCCCGACCGCACAGCCCTGGCCGCACAACCCCGACCGCACAACCCGGCGGGCCCGCCGGTCCCCCCACCCGGGAGGGACCGGCGGGTCCGACCCGTCACCGTCCCGTCATCGCCCCGGCGGCGGGAACGGGATCCCGGCCAGGGCGGGCAGCAGTTCCCGCTCCTCGTGGGCGAGATGGGCCTCCAGCTCGTCCGCCGTCCGCGCCAGCGCGGCCCGGAACAGCTCCGGCTCGGCGGAGCCGTCGGCGGAGTCGAGGCCGGACACCAGCGCGACCAGCTCGTCCTTCAGCCGCGCCACCGTGAGGTGCTCCTCGGCCAGCCGTTCCAGCACGCCCCGCAGCTCCGGGTGGCTGTGGGCCAGGGCGGGGAAGACACCCCGGTCCTCGCCGGTGTGGTGCACGGTCAGGCCCTGGCAGAACGCCAGGCAGTGCTGGCGGAGCTGCAGTCCGAGCGACGGAGCGTGCCCGACACCTCCGGCGAGGTGCGCCTCGGCCTCGGCCCGCAGCTGCCGCAGCTGGGCCCGCAGCCAGTCGTGCACCTCCAGCAGTTTGTCCGCGAGGCTCGTCACCTCGCGCGCCGGAGCCCCGCCCCCGGAGCCGGCCCCGGCACCGGGGTGCTCCAGGACGACCACGGGCAGCAGCCGCGCGGTGTGCCGCTGGTAGTCCCCGTACCCGGGGGCCGCCCGGACGACGGCCTCGAACAGTCGCTCGCGCCGGTCCCCCTCGGCGGGGACGGCGGTCGCGTCGAAGACCTCCGTGCCGAGTTCCACCCGCACCAGCGGGCGGGCGAGCAGATTGCGGTACCACTGCGGGTGCTCGGGCGCCCCGGCCGCCGAGGCGACGACCAGCAGCAGCCCGTCCGCCCGCACGAATCCGAGCGGGACGGTGTGCTCCCGCCCGGACCGTTCGCCGACGGTGGTCAGCAACAACAGGTCCCCGCCCTCGAAGGGTCCGCCGACCCTCCCGCCCCGGGCGCGGAACTCCTCGATGACAGCTTGATTGAACGACAAGGAAGACATGGGCATACGACTGTGCAGCTCTCTCTCCGGATCTCTCACCGGAGCATCGAAAAAGGGAGTCGAAAAGGGACTCGGAAGGGGAAGCGGCGGCACCGTCCCGGAAGAGGCCCGGTCGCGGCCGCGAAGAGGTGCGAAGAAGTGCTCCGAGGAGCTCAGGAAAGGGGAGCGGAGAACGTTCTCATCACGCGTCGTCCCTCGGTGTCGGGTGCCGGCCCGGCTGCCGGCCGGCCCACATCTCTTTGGCCGGCGCCACGCTGCACGCGGCCCATCCCAGCATCCGTGCGGCGCTGCTGTCAACGCGTCGTCGTGTCGGGGAAACGCCGCACCGCCGGCCCCGGGGCGGGGCCGGCGGTGCGCCGTGCGAGCAGGGGTCGGGAATGTCAGCGCAGGTAGGAGGCCAGGCCGGCGGGCTTGAGGCCGGCCACCTCGGCGGCGGCCAGGGCGCGGCGGAGATCGTCGGCGAGGGTGTCGGTCCAGTGCAACAGGACGACGTCGCCGGGCGACAGGGTCCCTTCGTGCCAGATGTTGGAGGCGCCCCAGCTGAAGTCCGCGTCGGCGGTGAGCACGGTGCGCATGCCGCAGTTGGCGGCGGCCTGGAGGGTGTCGGCGTTCCAGGCGAAGTACGGCGGGCGGAACACCGTCGGCGCGGTGCCGAAGAGGCGGGTCAGCGAGTCGCGGGCGTCGCAGATCTCCACCTGCTGCGCGGCGGGCGAGAGGGTGGTGAGGTCGGTGTGGGAGACGCTGTGGTCCTGGATCGAGGAGCCGGGGGCGGCGGTCACCCGCCGGAAGTAGTCGGGGTTGTTGGCGGCGGCCATCGGCAGCGGGAAGGCGGTGATCGGCAGCTTGTTGGCGGCGATGACCTGCTCCGCCTCCGAGGTGGTCTGCCAGCCGTCGTCGACGGTGAAGAAGACCACCTTGTCGCTGGTCGGCACCGAGGCGGCGGCGGTCGCCGGGGCGGGTGCGGGGCCGTCGACCCGGACGTCGTCGACCGCGAACGGGCCCTGCTGGTACCAGCCGTGGACGGAGAGCCGGACGGTGGTGGCGCCGGGAGCGGCGGTGAAGCGGGTGGTCAGCTTCTGCCAGCCGCCGTTGGTCGACTCGGTCCAGGCGGGGCGGTCGGGCGGTCGGTGCCGCCGGTGGCGCCCAGGAAGACGAACTTCCCGCGGACCCAGGCGGAGGCGGTGTAGGTGGTGCCGGGCTGGACCGAGACGGTCTGCACGCACTCGCCGGTGGACTCGTCGCCGGCCGGGGTGACGGCCAGGGCGGAGCTGCCGGAGTGCGGGGCGGCGGTGGTGAGGGCGGCCTCGGCGGGCCCGCCGGAACAGCGCCAGCCGGGCACACTGCCCCAGTCGGCGAGCGAGGAGGCGGGGATCTCGAACCCGGGGTTGGTCGCCAGGTTGACGGAGGGCGCGGCGGCGGAGGCGGGCTCGGCCGCGGACGACGGCGCCGCGGACGACGGCGCCGCGACGGCCGGTCCGGCCAGGCCGGCCACCAGCAGCGCGGCCGAGGCGGCCAGCGCGGGCAGGCGAGCGGGCAGGCCGGCGGGCAACCGCCTGAACCCGAACCCGAACCCGAGCCCGGACAGACGGGTGGACATGCGCGAGGAGATGGACACGTGGGGACTCCAGCGTGGGGGACGCGCCCGTGGGGCGGACGCGCGGACAACGGGATGTGGGGGTGCTCCCGGAGGGGGCGGGAGCTTCGGCGTGCCGCACTCGGACCGGAGCAAAACAATGGACTGGACCACCGCGATCGTCAAGGGACCGGTCGTACCCGATGGACTCCCAATTCACTTGCGTAAAACGGGACAAGACGAGACGTCAGGGGGCGTACAGTTCCTCGATGTCCGCCGCGTAGTACTCGACGATCGCCGACCGCCGCAGCTTCAGCGAGGGCGTCATCAGCCCCTGCTCCACCCCGAACTCCCTGGGCAGCAGCCGGAAGGCGCGGATCGACTCGGCCCGCGACACGGCGGTGTTGGCCGCCGCCACCGCCCGCTGGACCTCCGCGTGCAGGTCCTCGTCGGCGAGCACGGTCCACGGGTCCGACTGCCCGCGCCCGCGCCGCTTCAGCCAGTGCGCCAGCGCCGCCGGGTCGAGCGTGATCAGCGCGGCCACGTACGGCCGGTCGTCGCCCACCACCAGGCACTGCGAGACCAGCGGGTGGGACTCCACCCGGACCTCCAGTGCGGCGGGCGCGAGGTTCTTGCCGCTGCTGGTGACGATGATGTCCTTCTTGCGGCCGGTGATGGTCAGATAGCCGTCCTCGTCCAGGCTGCCGAGGTCGCCGGTGCCGAACCAGCCCTCGAAGAGCGATTCGGCGGTGCAGCGCGGATGGTTGAGGTAGCCGCCGAAGACGCCGGGGCCGCGGACCCACACCTCGCCGTCGTCGGCGATCGCCACCGTCGCGCCGGGCACCGGCCGTCCGACCGAGCCGATCTTCGACCGTCCGGGCGGGTTGCCGGTGACCGCGGCCGAGGTCTCGGTGAGCCCGTAGCCCTCGAACAGCTGGAAGCCGATCCCGGCGAAGAACAGCCCGAGCTCGCGGTCGAGGGTCGAGCCGCCGCACATCAACGCCCGCACCCGGCCGCCGAACACGGCGCGCAGCCGCTGGTAGACCGTGCGTTCGTAGGCCAGGTGGCGCAGCCGCAGCGCGGTGCCGGGGCCGGGGCCGTGCCCGAAGGCGCGCTGTTCCCGGGCGGCCGCCCAGTCGACGGCCACCTGCCGGGCCTGTTCGAGGAGTTCGCCGCGCCCGGCCTCCTCGGCGGTGCGCCGGGTCTGCTGGAACACCTTGTCCAGGACGTAGGGGACGACGAGCAGGAAGGTCGGGCGGAGGGCGGCCAGCGCGGGCAGCAGCGCATCCGTGGACACCTCGGAGACATGGCCGATCCGGAATCCGCCGCGGATCGAGGCGATCTGCACCATCCGTCCGTAGACGTGTGCCAGTGGCAGGAACAGGACGGTGCACGGCGGGTGCCCGCCGGTGTCGCGGAGTGCCTCGCCCCAGCCGTCGAGCAGCGCGTCGGCCGCGGCGGCCAGCGCGCCGTGGGTGATCAGGCACCCCTTGGGGCGCCCGGTGGTGCCGGAGGTGTAGACGACGGTCGCGACGGTGTCGGTGGTGACGCCGAGCCGCTGCCGGTGGACCAGGGAGTCGGGCACCCCGCGGCCGTCCTCGACGATCGCCTCGACGCAGTCCCGGTCCAGCTGCCAGATGCCGGTCAGGTCGGGTAACGCGTCGCAGACCGCGCCGACGGTCATCGCGTGGTCCTCGTCCTCGACCAGGCAGGCCACCGCCTGGGTCTCGGCGAGGATCCAGCGGACCTGCTCGGGCGCGGCGGTGGGGTAGACGGGGACGGAGATCGCGCCGATCGACCAGAGCGCGTAGTCGAACAGGGTCCACTCGTAGCGGGTGCGGGACATCAGCGCGACCCGGTCGCCGTAGCGCACGCCCCGGGTGAGCAGGCCCTTGGCGAGGGCGAGCACCTGGTCGCGGAAGTCGGCGGCGGTGATGTCCTGCCACGCGTCCCCGGCGGCGGCGCGTCGGGAGCGGTCGGCCCGGCGGGTCAGCTGGACCAGGGCGGGGGAGCGCTCCGCGGTGTCGTAGAGCGAGTCGGCCAGCCCTCCGGCGGCCGGCGGTCCGGCCGGGGCGGGGGTGGTGAACTCGCGCACGATCCCCCCGATCAGTCCTGCAGGTGCAGCGAAACTATCGGATCCCTCGCCGACTGCCCAGGGTTGTGACCGTGACGCGACGAGATCGGCACCGGCGTGTGCGGAAAGTGTCGTGGAGCCGTCGAGGGCCTCGTACGACTGTGCGGAAGCGGTGATCGCGACGGCGATCCGGACACGATCCGGTCCGGGCCGAGAAGAGGGTGGGTTCGACCCTCGAACGAGTGGTCAGGCCGTAGTAGAGTCTCGCAGACCTGCGGCCGGGGTCCTCGGTCGCGGCCGAGCGCTGCCCCTGGCCAGCGCTTGGTCCGTACCAACCCTGTCCGTGTCAACCAGCCCGTGTCAACTCGTCGGTGTCGATCCGCCTCCTGGTGTCGATCCGCCTCCTGGTCGAGCCGCCTCCGCGTCGCCGCCCCCACGCTTCCGCCCCACGCTTCCACCCCCACGCTCCCGCTCCCAGGCCGCCCCGCCCCGTCACGCCTCCAGCACTCCCCGCACCCCGTCCGCGCCTGGCACTTCCCGACCGAGGACTCCATGCGTCTGCGCAGCAGCTCGATCCGCGCGAAGATCATCGCGCTGCTCCTGGTGCCCATCGTCGCCCTCACCGCCCTCTGGGCGTACGCGACGCTCGCCACCACCGGCGACGTCTGGAGCAGGCTGGACGTCAGCGCGACCTACAAGGAGTTCGGCAGCCCGGTCGACCTGTACGCGCACGACCTGCAGAACGAGCGCCGGGCCGCCGTCCGCAGGCTCGCCGACCCGGCCTCCCGGGCCGCCCGCGACGCCTTCGAGCAGGCCCGCGCCGCCACCGACCACGACCTCGCCGTACTGCAGCAGAAGAAGGACAGCGAGGGCAGCCGGCTCGACGAGGCCCAGCGCGGCCGCTACCTGCAGATCCTCGCCGCCGCCGACCAGCTCAGCCCGCTGCGCGCCCAGATCGGCCGCGCCGCGCTGAACTGGGAGTTCGCGCTCGGCCAGTACACCGACCTGATCAAGCCCGTCTTCGGCTTCCGGTCCGCCTTCGTCGCCCGCCAGAGCGGCCAACTCCCTCGGCAGGGCACGATCCTGATCGAGCTGATGCGCGCCCGGGAGTACCTCGCCCAGGAGGACGCGGCGATGGAGGGGCTGCGCACCGGGAACGGCCGGCCGACCTCCGAGCAGTACCAGGTCGCGCTCGACGCCCTGCACAACCAGCAGGCGCTGTTCACCGTCTACATCGCCGAACTGGACCCGGTCGACCAGGCCGACTACATCGCCCTGCGCGGCGGCGAGGCCTGGGCCGCGCTCGCCCGCGCCGAGGCGGACTTCGTCGGCGCCGGCGGACCCGAGCGGGTGGTGCAGGCGATCAACGGCGACGCCTGGCGGGAGACCGCCGACCGCGCCCTCGGCGACCTCGCGGCGATCAACGCCCGGCTGAGCGGCACCATCGACGACCGCGACCACTCCTATGCGGTCGGACTGCTCTGGCGCGGCGGCATCGCCGGTCTGATCGGCCTGGTCGCGGTGGTGCTCTCGGTCCTCATCTCCTTCCGGATCGGCCGGGGCCTGGTCCGCGAGCTGATCGGCCTGCGCAACGCCGCCAACGAGCTGGCCGGCACCCGGCTGCCCTCGGTCATGCTGCGCCTGCGCAAGGGCGAGTCGGTGGACGTCGCCACCGAGGCCCCGGAGCTGGAGTTCGGCCAGGCCGAGATCGGCCAGGTCGGCCGCGCGATCAACGCCGTGCAGCGCGCCGCCGTCGAGGCCGCCGTCGAGCAGGCCGAACTGCGGCGCGGCGTCTCGGCCGTCTTCGTCAACCTGGCCCGCCGCAGCCAGGTCCTGCTGCACCGCCAGCTGACCCTGCTCGACACCATGGAACGGCGCGCCGAGGATCCGGCGGAGCTGGAGGACCTCTTCAAGGTCGACCACCTCACCACCCGTATGCGGCGGCACGCGGAGGGCCTGATCATCCTGGCCGGCGGCTCGCCGGGCCGGGCCTGGCGCAAGCCGGTGCGGATGGTGGACGTGGTCCGCGCGGCGGTCGGCGAGGTCGAGGACTACGCCCGGGTGATCGTCCGGCCGTTCCCCGGCACCGGGCTGCTCGGCAGCGCGGTCGCGGACGTCACCCACCTGATCGCCGAACTGGTCGAGAACGCGGCGGTGTTCTCCCCGCCCAGCACCCAGGTCACCGTGCAGGGAGAGGTGGTGGCGCACGGCTTCGCGCTGGAGATCGACGACCGCGGGCTCGGGCTGAGCGAGCAACTGCTCGCCGGGATCAACGAACGCCTCGCGGTGGAGCAGGAGTTCGACCTCGCCGACACCGACCGGCTGGGCCTGTTCGTGGTCAGCCGGCTGGCCCGCCGGCACGGTATCCGGGTGCACCTGCGGCCCTCCCCGTACGGGGGGACGACGGCGGTGGTGCTGATCCCGCGCGAGCTGCTGGCGGAGGCGCCGGACGGACTGCCGGAGCCGCCCGCGGCCTCGGGCCCGGGTGCGGGTTCCGGGGCGGGGGCCGGTCAGGGGCCGGGCGCGGCACCCGGACCGGTCGGCGGCCGACGGGCGGCGGTGGGGCGGCGCGGACAGCGGGACCTGGTCGCGGTGCCCGCCCTGGCCGAGGACGGCCCCGACGACGACTCTTACGACTCCCACAGCACGAACGGCACGAACGGCACGAACAGCACGAACGGCACGAACGGCGCGCTGAAGGGTGTGAACGGAGCGGGCGGCCGGCACCGGATCGCCGGTGGGCCGCGTCCCTCGGCACCCGAACCGGCCCGCACCCCCGGCGGTCTGCCGCGCCGGTCGCGCGGCAGCGGCGGGCCCGTGCTGGTCGCGGCAGCCACCGGCGACGCGACCGGACCGGGCACCGGCCGCCACCGGCGCGCGGACGACCCGGCGGGCACGGCGGACGGCGTCGATTCCCTCGGGCCGAATTCGGCCGAGCTCAGGACCGGGCCCGCCGACGCGGCCGAGGCCGCGGCCGCGGACTGGGCCGTCGCGACGGCGGCGCCCGTGGGGGCCGACGCCGGTGCCGCCGAGGCCGTGCCGCCGCGGACCGCCACCGCGGGCACGCCGGGCGGGCTGCCGCGACGGGTGCGGCAGGCGAGCCTCGCCCCGCAACTGCGCGAGCGCGCGGCGGAGGCCGCCGCCGGACGGGCCGACGGTCCGGGCGGCTCCGGTGCCCGGGCCAGCGAGGGCGAACCGGTGCGCGAGCGCTCGCCCGAGGAGGCGCGGGCCACCTTCGCCTCGTTCCAGCGCGGCTTCACCCGGGGCCGGGGCACCCCTGCCGCCCGGCCGACGGACTCCCCGTCGCCCGCCCCGGTTCCGACGCCGACAGCGCCCCCGGCTCCGACGCCGCCCGGGACGCCCTTCCCGGCGGCGTCGGTGCGCCGCGCGCTCGCCCCGGCACCCGCCCCGGCGGCGTTGCCCGGCCCCGCCGGGGAGAACCGGCGCCGCTGGCCCGACGGGCGCCGGTGCCACCGCCGACCAGGTTCGCCCGGTCCCCGCGCCCGGTGGCGGAACCGGACGCACCCGCCGGTCCGTTGTCCGACGGGCCGCCCGAAGGCACCGCACCATCCGCACGGCCTGGACGACCCGCACCGCACGTACGACCGGTACGACCCGTACGACCCGCTCCATCCGCACGACCCGCTCCAGCAGAAGGAACTGATTCATGACCACTTCGACGCAGTCGTCCGGAGACCTCAACTGGCTCCTGGACGACCTGGTGGGCCGAGTGGCCGCCCTGCGCCACGCGGTGATCCTCTCCGGCGACGGCCTGGCCACCGGCGCCTCCCGCGACCTCGCCCGGGAGGACGCCGAGCACCTGGCCGCCGTCGCGGCCGGGTTCCACAGCCTGGCGAAGGGCGCCGGCGGGCACTTCAAGGTCGGCGGCGTGCGCCAGACCATGGTCGAGCTGGACGAGGCCTTCCTGTTCATCACCGCGGCCGGCGACGGCAGCTGCCTGGCGGTGCTGAGCGAGGCCGAGGCCGACATCGGCCAGATCGCCTACGAGATGGCCCTGCTGGTCAAGCGGGTCGGCGAGCACCTGGCCGCCGAACCGCGCGCCGACGTGGCTCCGCCCGGGAGATGAGCGGTCCGATGGCGGACGAGGAGCCGAGGGCAGTGGCAGCCGATCCGGAGCCGGCCGGTGCGGCCGGTGCGGACACGACCGGTGCGGACACGGCCGACGTGGCCGACGCGATCGGCGGGGAAGCCACCGACCGGGGCCCGGACGACCAGGGCCCGGACGACCGGGGTCCGGCCGGCGGGGACGGGGACGAGTCGGAACTCGACCTGTTCCGGCCGCGGACCCCGGTCGACGACCGCTGGTTCGACGACGAGGCCGGGCCGGTGGTGCGCCTCTTCTCGATGACCCGCGGCCGGGCCAGGCCGGTCGAGGACGGCCTGTTCGACCTGATCTCGCTGATCGTCGCCAAGGACCCGGCGCCGGTCGCCGCGGCCGTCCCCGCCCATGTGCTGGACCCCGAGCACCAGACCATCCTGGCCTGGTGCCGCCGGGAGCCGATCTCGGTGGCCGAGCTCGGCTCCTACACCGACCTGCCGGTCAGCGTCGTACGCGTCCTGCTCGGCGATCTCTACGACGCCGAGCTGATCAGCGTCACCCGACCCGTTCCGCTCGCCGAGCTGCCGGACGAGCGCCTGCTGCGAGACGTGATCAATGGACTCCGTGCGCTCTGACCTCCACGCCCCCGCCGCCCCCGCCCCGGGCCCCGCGTACGACGGGGGCGCCGAGCGGGCCAACGACCCGCGCTGGCGGGGCGGTCCGGCGGTCGCGGTGAAGATCCTGGTCGCCGGCGGCTTCGGCGCGGGCAAGACCACCCTGGTCGGATCGGTCAGCGAGATCCGGCCGCTGCGCACCGAGGAGGAACTCAGCGAGCTGGGCCGCCCGGTGGACGACACCGCGGGCGTCGAGGCCAAGCGCACCACCACGGTGGCGATGGACTTCGGCCGGATCGACCTGCGGCCGGGGCTGGCGCTCTACCTGTTCGGCACACCAGGCCAGGACCGGTTCTGGTTCGTCTGGGACGAGCTGGCCCGGGGCGCGCTCGGCGCGCTGGTGCTGGCCGACACCCGGCGGCTGGCGGACTGCTTCCCCTCGGTGGACTTCTTCGAGCAGCGGCGGATCCCGTTCCTGGTCGCCGTGAACTGCTTCGAGGGCAGTGAGCTGTTCTCCCCCGAGGAGGTCAGGGACGCGCTCGACCTGGACCCGGACATCCCGGTGGTGCTGTGCGACGCCCGCCGCCGCGAGGACGGCAAGGAACTGCTGGTGGCCCTGGTCGAGCACGCGGCGGCGCGCCGGGGGACGAGCACCGGGACGAGCGCCGGGGCCCGATAGCCCGCCCGGCCCGGCTTCCCGCCGCTGCCTCCCGCCCCGGCCCCGACAGGTGGCGTCTCATCAGGGTGTTCACATGCCGGACGATCCTGGCCGAGCAGGTTGCCTTGACCGCCCCGGCGTGGAAGGCTCTGGTGTCGAAGGCCGCCCGGCCCGCTGCCGGGATGCCGCGAACGTGCCGCGCACCCGGTGTGCGTCCGGCACGCGCGCCGCAGCGCGGTACAGGGACGTACCGGCAGACCGAGGGGGGAGGACCGAACCATGAACGTCGAGCAGCGATGTGCCGAGGCCGGGTCCGCCCAAGCCGATCTCGCCATGCCGGTCACCCCGGCGCTGACCGTCCGGCGGTACATCGACCACGCGCTGATCTGCAGCGCCTGTTGTCGCTGACCTCGCCAACCGTCGCCAGCCACCTCACCGTCACCGCCGTTCGCCGCCCGGGGGATCTCCCGGCCGGTGCCCCCCTTCCGGACTCACCGGACGGGCCGGGCGGACGCTGACGGTCCATCGCATCGTCGACCCGGCAGTACCGGACAGCAGTCCGGTGGGCCGCCGTCGGCCCTGCCCGCTTTGCGGAGAGCACCAGTGAACCTCCTCGAACCGTTCTGGCCGTCCCGCCAGCCACACCTGTTCGACCAGACGTGTCCGGGCTCGCCCAGCGCGTCCCGGCACTCCCTCCGCTGACCTCGGGTCGGTCCACGGCAGCACGCCCGGTAGACGCGCAGACGACTCCACCCCGTCCGTCACGCGCGAAATGAGCGACATCATGTCCTCCACCTCCACGGCCACTCTCCCCCTCCCCTCCGCGACCCCGCACCTGCGCGCGGTCCGCTCCGTCCCGTCCCCCGTCGACCGTCGGCACGGCGGGCCCGCGCCGCAGCGGCCGGCCGCCGCCGGCCAGCCGGGCTCCGCGCCGCAGGGGCCCGCCCAGTCCGGCTTCGGGCAGCCCGGCTTCGGCCGGGGCGCCGCCGCGGTCCCGTCCGTCCCGCCGGTCGGCCCGGTCCCGCCGGCCGCACCGCAGCTCGTTCCGGCGCTCCCGCCGCAGGCGCTGCTCGCAGCGCTGCCCGAGGGTGCCGCGGTGGTCGCCGCGCTGCCCCAGGGCTCGCTGCCGCAGGCCCTGCTGGCCCAGTACGGGGCGCAGTTCGGCGCCTCGGCGGGGCAGCCGATGGTCGGCTACCTGGTGCTGGTCCCGGCCGAGGGCGGAGCCGCCGCCGCGCCGGGCGCCGGGCAGCAGGGCTTCCCGACCGCCTCGATCCCGGCCCCGCAGGCCGGTCCGGCCGCCGCCGTCGGGGCCTCGGTCCTCGGTGCGCCGGGGCCCGGTGGCCTCGGTGTCGCCGGAGTCGGGGCCGCCGCCGGCGCCGGCACGCGTCCGGTGCGGCCCGTCGGCCGGGGGATCACGGTCGACACCGAGCGCCGGAACGCCTATGTGGACGGCCAGTTGCTCGACCTGACCTACCTGGAGTTCGAGCTGCTCGCCCATCTGACCGAGCACCCGCAGCGGGTGCACACCCGTGACCACCTGGTCTCCGCCGTCTGGGGCTACGGCCACGTCGGCGACGGCCGCACGGTGGACGTGCACGTGGCCAGGCTGCGCCGCAAGCTCGGAGCGGCCTACCGCGACAGCATCGTGACGGTGCGTCGGGTCGGCTACAAGTACACGCCGGTGGCCTGAGCGCGCACCCCGCTCCTCGCCGCAGCGTACGTCGACCGATCGCACCGCGCTTCGCGTCACCGATCGGCCGGGGGCCGGGCGTTCTTCCCGAACGCCCGGCCCCCTCATGTGTTCTGACGTGTCCTCAGATCCGCTGGTCGGGCGGCAGCAGCAGGACCGCGAGCGCTCCGGCGCAGGCCCGGGCGTGGTCGAGGAACCAGTCCAGCCGCTCGTCGGTGAGGTGTACGGGTGTGGAGCGGACGGCGAGGGCGAACCTGGCCTGGCCGGCGCCGTCCAGCACCGGTACGGCGACCGTGCGCACCCCGGTCTCCGACTCGCCGTCGTTGAGCGCGTGACCGGCCGCCCGGACCTTCGCCAGCTCCTCCGCCAGGCGCTCCGGTGCGGTGATGGTCCGGTCGGTGAACGGCGCCAGCGGGCCGAGCGTCGCCACACCCGCGTCGCCGGGGCGGGGCCAGGCCAGCAGGACCTTGCCGAGCGCGGTCGAGTGGAGCGGTCGGCGCAGTCCGAGCCCGGTGTCCGGCCGGACGGAGGCGCCGACCAGGATCACCGCGTGCGGACCGCTGCGGATCGCGAGATCGGCGGCGGCGCCGGTACGGCGGGACAGCAGGTCGAGCTCGGGGGCGGCCAGGTGCAGCCCGCGCTGGTGGAAGGAGAGTTGGCCGAGCTCGGCGACCGCCGGGCCGAGCCGGTAGCGGGCCGTGTGCTCGTCCTGCTCCAGGAAGGCGGCGCTGACCAGGGTGCGGGCCAGCCGGTGCGCCGTGGACACGGACAGGCCCATCCGGCGGGCCAGGTCCGAGGCGCTCAGATCGGGGCCGTTGTCGTGGAAGCAGTGCAGCAGCCCGAGGGCCCGCTGGACGGCCTGGGCGCCGGCCGGCGGGCCTTGGGTGGCGGTGACGGCCTCGGCCATGGCATCTCTCGTTCTGTCCGTGGCTCCGGCCGTTCACCGGAGTCGCTCCCAGACTATGGCAGCGCGTGCTGCGGGAATGTGTCAACGGCGTTGCAAAAGGATGCCGTTCATGAACAAGCAATCCCATGATGTGGCAAACCCTTGCTCCTGGCTCGCCCGCCGTGGAACGCTCGGCGCAGCGCACCGGACGGCCCCGTCCGGCGGCGCCCGGACCGCGGGAAGGAGCAGTGCCGTGACAACCCACCGGTGCCCCTCCTCCTGCGCGTGTTGTCGCTGACGCACCCCGGCCCGCGCCGGTCCCCGTACAACTCCGCCCCGCCCCCGGTTCCAGCCCCCGTTCCGTTCCACCACGCCTGGTGACCCGTGCCGCGCCCACCGCCCCGCCGTCGGGGGCGCGCACGCACCCGCCCCGCCGCAGAGGACCAGCCACCGTGCCCAGTTCCGCCCGCAGTTCCACCAATGAGCCCTCCCCGACCACCGGTGCCCCGACCGCCGCCGTTGCCCCGGGGGTGCCCGACACCCTCTGGTTCACCCGTTGCCCGGTGCCCACCGCGACCGGCATCGCGGCCGACCGGGGCTGGCTGGGCCGGGAGTTCGCCCCCGACGGCATCGCCGTCCGCTCGCTCCAGGACGCGCCTCCGGAGGTCGCCGCCGACCACCACTACACCCACGCCCTGACCGGGCTGTTCCGCGAGGGCGGCAATGTGCCGGCGCTCTGGGCCCGTTCGCGCGGCGAGCGGACCAGGCTGGTCGGGCTCACCTGGATCGAGGAGCGCCAGGTCATCCTGGTCCGGTCCGGGAGCGGGGTCACCGAGCCGGGCCAACTGCGCGGGCTGCGGCTCGCTGTCCCACACCATGGGATCGCCATCGACTTCTGGCGCGCGATGGCGCTGGCCGGCCTGCACGGAGCACTCTCGCTCGCGGGTCTCACGCCGGCGGACGTCGAGCTGGTGGACGTGTCGGCCGCGCCGGGCGAAGGGCAGTGGGAGGCGGAGCTGACGGCGCTGCGGGACGGCGTCGTGGACGCGGTCTATGTGAAGGGCGCGCTCGCCGTGGAGGCGGCCCGACGGATCGGGGCGGAGGTCGCCGTCGACCTGGACGCCGTCCCGGACCGCCGGGCACGGGTGAACAACGGCACGCCCCGGCCGATCACCGTGCGTCAGGAACTGCTCGACGCGCACCCGGACCTGGTGGCCCGCTTCCTCGCGGTGCTGCTGGAGGCCGCCGACTGGGCCGCCGGGCAGCCGGCGGAGGTCGCGCGGATCCTGGGTGCCGAGACCGGAGCGGGGGAGGAGGGCGTCGCCGGGGCGTACGCGGCGGGCGGTCACCGCACCCTGCACCTCGACCTCTCCGAGGAGCGCCTCGCCCTGCTGGAGCAGCAGGAGCGCTTCCTCGACCGGCAGGGGTTCCTGGCGGGACCGGTCGACGTCCGGGCCTGGGCCGACCCGGAGCCGTTCCGTGCCGCCCGCGACCTGCTCGCCGCCCGCCGCGCCGAGGGGCGGACACACGGTGACTGACGGGTAGCGGCCGACAT
>NZ_JZWY01000288.1:0-499 GCF_000966955.1 Streptomyces sp. NRRL S-495 | reverse complement strand
GGCACCCGCCTGGTAGCGAGGGGCCCGCACCGCGTACATGATGCCCGGTGCGGGCCCCTCGGCATTGCGCCACCACGCGTTCCCCGGCCGTTCAGGCCCCCTGGCTCCCAGCCAGCGCCGGGGGATGGCCCGGATGATGACCACGGCCGCCATCACCCCCGTCACCACGCGGGTCAGCGCCGGCGACGAGGAACTGGCCCGCATCACCGGCGCCCGCGTGCCCACCGGCATCCCCACCGTGATCGCGGCCCCCGTCGTCGAACGCCCCCGCCGCAGCCGCCCCGCCTACGCGGGAGCCGACGCCCGCGCAACCGCCACAGGCCGCGACAACCAGGGCTCCTCCGGCCGCCGCCGGGCCCCCACGTACGCGCTAGGCGCAGAGCAGTCTCGGCCCGCTCCGGCGCACCCACCGGCCGTTCCACCGCCAGTGCCCTGACTACCGCCGGTCCCGGCGGTGGATACGCGAAGGAGTCCGCCCATGACGATCACCCTCGAACGC
>NZ_JZWY01000287.1:0-729 GCF_000966955.1 Streptomyces sp. NRRL S-495 | reverse complement strand
CGACATGGCGATGGACATCCTGCAGAGCTCCGGTGCCGACCACCTCCTGGTCCGCGACGACGACGGCCGCTGCGCGGGGCTGCTGACCCGCCTGCACCTGGCGCCGTTCCAGACCCGCTCCCGGTCCACCGAGCGCACCCCGGTGCGCGACATCGTCCTCGACCGGGCCCCGTTCGCCACCGCCGACATGCCCGCCGCCACTGCGGCCGCCGCCATGCGTTCCCGCGGCCTGGCCCTGTGGCCGGTGGTGGACCACGACGGCCACGCCATCGGCCTGCTCAGCTTCTAGGGCGCGTCGGCGCCGACGCGCCGGCCATCGCGGTATCCGCCGGCAGCGCGCTTCGCCCCTACCAGCGGATGCGCCGGGCCGGTGCGGCCTCACGCGGACCTGGAATCCCCCTGCGCGGAAGCGGTCTGCGTGGTCCGCGCCGTGAAGCAGGGTGGCGGGCGGCCGGGCCGGTGGAGAACGGTCGGCCGGCGAACCGGAACCGAGGGGCTCGTGTCCCGGGCGGCCTGCGGTGAGCACCTGCTGCTCACCACGGGCCGGTTTCGTCGGCCTGGATGGCTGGGTCAGGTGTCGGCGGAGGGTTCCTGGCCGTGTTGGGAGCGGCGGAGCTGCTCGTTGATGCGCAGGGCTTCCTCGAGTTGATCTTCGAGGATGATGATGCGGCAGGCGGCGTCGATGGCGGTGCCCTGGTCGACGAGGTCGCGGGCGCGCATCGCAATCCG
>NZ_JZWY01000286.1:0-230 GCF_000966955.1 Streptomyces sp. NRRL S-495 | reverse complement strand
CCCTGGTCGACGAGGTCGCGGGCGCGCATCGCAATCCGAAGCTGGTAACGGGAGTAGCGGCGGTGTCCGCCCTCGGAGCGCAGGGGGGTGATGAGGCCCTGCTCGCCGAGCGAGCGCAGGAAGCCGGGGGTGGTGCCGGTCATCTCGGCGGCGCGGCCCATGGTGTAGGCGGGGTAGTCGTCATCGTCGAACGAGCTGACGGCGTCGGGGGTGTGGGGTCGGATGGTTGC
>NZ_JZWY01000285.1:0-348 GCF_000966955.1 Streptomyces sp. NRRL S-495 | reverse complement strand
TGGTTGCCGTGGTCACTGCACCTCTTCTTGTTGTGTCGGGGACGCGCTGAGGGGCCCCGGGGCCATAGCGGCTCCCGGGGCCCCGAAGGGTTTTACACCATCTACCGGCTCTGGGGCCGGCTTCCTTATGTCCTCACTGCCCCGGGGGAGGGGGAGTGCGGGGATCGCGTATGCGTGACCGGAAACCACCGTCCTTGCCTTGGGGTCTACGGAGTCCGCCCGGGTGACTTCCTCACGGGCCGGGCGATCCTGATGGCGCGCTGTCCCTCCATTCATCCTCTGTACTGGCCGGTTACTGCGAACTGCGGGTACTTCCAACTGCCTGGTACTGCGGCATTGCGAACTGCG
>NZ_JZWY01000284.1:0-421 GCF_000966955.1 Streptomyces sp. NRRL S-495 | reverse complement strand
TCCGGCAGCCAGCCCCGTCGCCCGTCCTGCTCGACCTGCTCGGCTTGGAACCCCACTGCCGGACTCCCAGCGCGCGCGCCCGCAGCCTGGGCGCCTTCACCGGGGTACCGCGTACTGCGACTGCCGGTACCGCTCGACTTCACCTACGGGTACTGCTCCTGCTGAACCGCGGTACCGCTCGATGGCGGCCCCTGATACCTGCGGGCCGCCCGGCCCGGCCACCGGCCCTGTCGCCTTACTGCACCAATCCTGGCTTCAGAACCCTGCAACCGTGCCGACCTGCGCACTTCCGTACTGCTACCCGCCAGTTCGTGTCTGGCGGGTACCGCTCGACTGCTGTCTACGAGAGAAACACTAACCACGGTGCACGACAATGTCTACTCCGGCGGGCATAGATTTTTCCGTGTCGCCCGGAGAGGTA
>NZ_JZWY01000283.1:0-13396 GCF_000966955.1 Streptomyces sp. NRRL S-495 | reverse complement strand
GTCTTCGCCCCGCGCGAGGCGGGGCGGCCGGTCGCCGCAGCCGCACCAGGACGGAGGGCGCCGCGTCCGGCGGCCCGGGATCACGAGTCGGCGGGAGGCGAGCGGTGGAAGGGCCGCAGGCCGCACGGCGGGTGCGCACCCCCGGCCCCCATACCCGGGCGGCGCTTGCGGCGGCCATTGCTGAGGCGGTGCGCGACCGCGACGAGCGGGTCCTGCGCCGGCTGCTGGCCCGCTTCGCCGAACAGGTCGCCATCACGGACCTGCCCGCCCTGCGCGACGCCCTCGGCGCCACCGGGCGGAGCGGTGACCGCCCGCCGGAGGCCCGGTAGGGCCGCGCTGGCCCGCCGTACTGCCCGATCTGAAGGTGCGGGCGGCGGCATCGCAGGTCAGGCACAGGGAAAGGTCTGCCGGTGCAGGCCGGTAGCAACTGAATGATGTTGCACAGTGATGAGGGTTTTGGCCCCTCGGAGTCGCCCCCGCGGAGGGAAACTCCAAACCGCCTCCTGCTGCGTTGGCTGAAGACCGTCGCGGTGAGGGTCGGAGGAAGAGGTGCTCTTGAAAGGGCGTAGCCGGCCCGGCTCCCGCCTCGGATACCGTGTTCCTCTACGGGGTGCCACAACGGATGTGGCGCCCCCTACCGGAGGTAAGTCAGCGTATGAGTTCAAAGCGCAGCAAGAATCCAGCCCTGCCCGTACTCGACGACGCATTCCGACTCGCGTCGGTCAAGGACGCCGAGGAGTCCACCCGTGACTTGGCCGCGCGGCTGGCCACCACCGAGCTGCGCCGCGTTTCCCACCCGGGCCGGGTCACCTGGGAGCCCACCGAGCAGGCCGAGCCCGTACCGGTCCCGCCGAGTGTGGTCGACGGTGACGGGGACCTGTGGCTGCGGGACCGGGGCACTGGCACCTGGACCATGCCCGAGTTCAACCCGAAGGAGTTCCCGGCCCGCTGTGGCGAGGTTCTGACGTGGAACGAGCTTGCCTGCGAGTACGGCCCGCTGACGGCACTGGCCGACGACCGCCGTATCGGCGGCGGCCGGCGCTGACGGCGCAGCCCTCTGGGGCGACCGCGTCTCCTGAAGCGTCCGTTGCGGGTAGCTGGGAGCTCCAGCTACCCGCCGAGCTCGACGATGGCGGCGAGCAGGTGAGCGTGGTGGTGGCGTGCGACGGCCTCGAGCAGCGCGGTGCGGGCCTGGCGCCATCCGACGTCCTCGGTGCGGCCGGCGTCGGTGGCTCAGCCGAGTAGCGGGTAGCGGTCGGCCTTCGGTTGCCGTGGTGAGCGCGCGGCCCAGCTCGCCGAGCGACTGCTGCCGGTCGGCCAACTGCCCGAGCGGGCCGCGCAGCAGCTTGTCGACGGCGGCCGGGCCGAGAGGTCGGCGATCAGTCCGCCGTGGCGATCAGCGGCTGGAGCAGGATGTCGGGTTGGGCGCGCTGGAAGGCGTTCAGCTGCCACTTGTCGGCGAACAAGGCCAGCAGCACGCCATCCGAGCGGCGGGTGAGCACCTCGCCGCTGATCAGGCGGGCTTTGGCCAGGGCAGCGGCGCCGTCGGCGTCAGTGATCCGGGCCAAGCGGTAGGAGAGCTGGTCGAGGGCGATCGGGGAAGAGAACTCGTGCTCCATCCGGTGCAGGATCACATCGAACTGCATCGGGCCGACCGCAGCCATGACCGGCGCCTGGTCGCCACGCCGGTCGGAGACCAGCACCTGGATCACGCCTTCCTCGTCGAGTTGGGCGACGCCCTTGCGGAACTGCTTGGACCGGCTGATGTCCTTGGGCCGTGCCACCGCGAAGTACTCGGGGGCGAAGGCGGGCAGCGGGGGAAACTCGGTCTTCTTCCCGGTGAAGAGGGTGTCGCCGACCCGCAGCGCGCTCGCGTTGATCAGGCCGACCACATCGCCGGGGTACGCGGTGTCGACCACGGTGCGCTCGGCGCCGAAGACGGTGTGCGCGTACTTGGTTGCGAACGAGCGGCCGCTGGCCGCCCGGGTGACGTGCATGCCGCGCTCGAAGACGCCGGAGCAGACTCGGACGAAGGCGATCCGGTCGCGATGGGCCGGGTCCATGTTCGCCTGGATCTTGAACACCAGGCCGGAGAACTCCTCGCCGACCTCGCGGCTGCCGCCCTTGGCCAGCCGGCGGGGCCCGGGAGCCGGAGCGAGGTCGACCACGGCGTCCAGCAGGAGCTTCACACCTATGTTGGTCAGCGCGGCGCCGAAGAAGACCGGGCTGATCCTGCCGGCCTCGAAGGCCTCCTGGTCGTAGCCGGGGCCGGACGAGAGCACCAGCTCCAGCTCCTCCAGCGCGGTCGTCCAGGCTTCGCCCTCCTGCTCGGCGGCCTTCTCGGAGGTGAGCTGCTCCTCGAGGGCGGCGTGCGTGCCGGCCGGCACCTTGGTGTAGCGCAGCATCTGCTCGGTGTTCCCCGCTTCGACCAGGCCGCGCAGGTTGCCCGCGCTGCCAACCGGCCAGACGACCGGGACGGGGGTGATTCCGAGGTGCGTCTCGATGTCCTCGAGCAGGGTGAGTGCATTCTGGCCGCGCCGGTCCCACTTGTTGATGAAGGTGATCACGGGGACGCCGCGATGGCGGCAGACCGCGAAAAGCTTGCGGGTCTGCTCCTCCAGGCCCTTGGCCGCGTCGACCAGCATGATCGCGCAGTCGACGGCGGCCAGTACCCGGTAGGTGTCCTCGGAGAAGTCGGCGTGGCCGGGGGTGTCGACCAGGTTCATCACGTGGCCGCGATAGCCGAACTGCAATGCGGCCGAGGTCACCGAGATACCGCGCTCGCGTTCCAGTTCCATCCAGTCGCTGGTCACGCCGCGTCGGTCACCCTTGGCGTGCACCGCACCGGCAGAAGTGATCGCCCGCGCGTGCAGCGCCAGCGCCTCGGTGAGCGTGGACTTGCCCGCGTCCGGATGGCTGATCACAGCGAAGGTCCGTCGGCGGCCGGCCTCATGAAGGACCTGCGGGACGGGGAACGATTGTACGGTGCTCACGTGTTTCCTCGGGTACGCATCGGCAGCAGGCCGGGTGACGCCTCTCCGTACCTGGTGAGCCGGGGATCAGGTCCGCAGGCCCAGGAAGCGATAATAGGCTGTCGGGCGGTGTGGCCCCGAAATTCCCGTTCTCCGGGGGAGAGGCTGATCCAGGCTCGTCCGGCCTCGGTCTTGGGCCGGCCGAAGGCCAGGCCGTTGTTGTTGACGGCGGCGAGCGTCCAGCGGACGAAGAGCTGGCGGCCATGAGGTGGACGTCCGACCAGTGCAGGGCGAGGACCTCGCCGCGGCGCAAGCCAGTACCAAGGATGACCTCGAACAGGTCGGCGTACTGCTCGGCGTTGTGCCGCAGGAAGCTCGCGGCCTCTTCCGGAGTCCAGCAGGTACGCTCGGCGGCGCGGGGCTCTGGCGGGACGGAGTGCTTGGCCGGGTTGTAGCGCAGCCGCCAGGAGGAGACGGCGTCGTTCAGCGCGTTGCGCAGCGTGGACGCGGCCGCGCCCGGCCTCCAGCTGGGCGGCGATCCACTCGTCAACGTGATGGGGACGAAGGTCGGGGTAACTCGCCACCTTGGTTCGGCGGTTCTCGTACACCCCGCGCAGCTCACCGTCCAACACCGCCCGCATCTCCCGCAACGCCTCCGCACGGCTGGCGAAACACGCTCAAGGCGACACGCCGCCTGGAAGATCACGCGCTGGGGGTCAAGGGGTCGCAGGTTCAAATCCTGTCGTCCCGACAGTGATGTCGGAAGGCCGTTGGCCGGGAGTAATCCCAGGTCAGTGGCCTTTTTGTTGTTGGCCCGACAGGTGGGGCGCGGCGCTGGGGCAGCCGGTCCGTGATCTTGCTGGGGACCGGCCGGGGACCAGTGGGTCGGCGAAGCCGGGACCCGCCGCGGCTCACCATGGTCCTGGGGGCGCGCGCATTGGGGTTTTCGGATCTTGCCGCATCAGCGTGCACCGTTGGGTGCCCGACGGGTGCGCCGCCGACGCAGGCCCCGGGCCGCCGGCGCGGTGACCAGCTCTCCTCGGGTTCAGCAGCTTTGCGTGGTTGATCGCGTTTGCCCCGGGGGAAGGGCAAGTGCGGCGCCGGTACCACTTGCGCGGCAGGGTGGCCATGTGCACTGGCAGTCGGCCGGCTTGGCGACTTGCCCGGTCGGCCTTGGAATCAGCGCTGTCGCCGGCCGGCCCCGGGCTTGCGGGCAACACCGGGTAGGTGCGTGCCGATTGCCGAGGTGTGCGCCGTCAGTTGCCCTCTCGGAGTCAGCGCGCCGAAGGCGTACGCTGACTCTCCGTCAGAAGTGGTGGCACGAGGTCGGCTGGGGGCGGATTGATGCTGACGTGGATCGAGGCCGTGGTTGCTGGGGCGGGCGGTGGACTGATCGCCGAAGCGGTCGTCACCTACGGACGTCTGCGCAGCTGGCAAGAGGCACGACATGCGGCACGGGCGACCGAGGACCCGCTCCCGCCGCTCGGTAGGTTCGTCGATCCACTGGCAGACTCGCTCGCCGCACTCGTGCGCGTGGCGCTGGGGGGCGCGGCCGGGTGGCTGCTCCATACCGAGGTCACCGGCATCTACGCGGCGGTGACTGTGGGAGCCTCCGCCCCTGCACTATTGGCCCAGATCGGTCGGGCGACCACGCCGACCCAAGCTCTCCGCAGGCCCGGCGAAGCGGTGCCGGACGCGCCTGCGGCCCCAGCGGACCACGGAGGGGCGCCTCCCGTTCCGAGGGAGGCGTCGTGATGGCCGCAGACTCGGTCGCCCGGCGCTCCTGGCGCTCGTTCACCGGCGGCACGGTCGCCCACCGTCCCCTGGCAGGGGCCCGCGCCCGCGAGGGGTACACGCTGCGGCAGCGGCTCTGGGCCTCGTTCATCGGAGCGGACCTGCCCGCCGGACCGCTCGTCGCCGGACCGCTCGTCGCCGGGACGGTCTCCCCGGGGGAACCGGCTGGAAACCGGAATCCGGAGCCCGAGGCTGCGCGCGATCGGTCACGCTCCCGGCCGATTGCTCCGGGTTGGTTTTCTCTCCCGCAGCTTCCGCGGGCCGGCGGCCTGGCCGCTGCGGGAGGGGACACCCCGCTGTTGGAGGCAGCCTCCCCGGACGGCACCGCCCGGTTCCTCGTGCGCAGCCATGGGATCCCCCCTGGGTACAGCCTGGAACTCGTCGTGCACGGAGTCGAGGGCACCGTGCCACTGATGACGGTGGTCGAGTACTCGAGCCTGGTCGGTCCTGAGCAGGTGTTGCTCGTACCCGTGGTTCGGGGGCGTTTCGGACCTGCCGCCTCGTACGTCCGGCTCCCGGGCTTCGGCGGGGAGGGATGGAGGGCCTCCGTGACGGCTCCGGTGGGTCCGGACAGTACGTGGGACGGCGCGACGGTCGCACTGTCGGTCGGCGCAGCGCTCAATGATGCGACCCGTGATACCTGGCGCCAGGTACGGGCGCTGATCACGGATGTCGGTCTTCGTCGCGTCATCGACCAGGAGCTGCGGTGACCGGGGCAGGGGGACCGGGGCAGCGCGCGAGTACCCGGGATCCAGCCCCCTCGGACGCTGTGGCGACGCGCCGAACCAGCGGGCGCTGGAGGGGGGCCCGGGTCGGCTCCACGGCTCGGAGCACGGTCGAGGGTGTGCTGGAGCGGGCATCCGGCCCGCAGGCCGCAGTCCGGGAGCTGCTCGGCGAGTCGGCGTTGTGGTGGAACTGCTGCAGCGAGGGGGTTCGGGAGGATCCGGTATGGCTCACCGGTCGTGGCTGCGAAGAACTGCACGCCTGGCTCGGGGCGACCGCATCGGACCAGGAGCACCCTGCTGTGATGCGAGCCGATCACCCCCTCCTCCTGGCCAGGGCGCTCGTCGCGGCCGAAGGCGGCGCCGAGGAGCACGACGTCGCACTCCTGCAACTGCTCAGGGCATGGGAGGGCGGCGGGCTGCTGTGCTCCGAGGTCGCTCCCGGACCCGCGCGGCCGTCCGGCAAGGAACTCGCCGGACTCTCCCCCCGTCTCGCCGGCGGAATCGACGGCCTCCTGCAACGGAGCCAGCAGCTGCGCAATGCTGCGACTCCGGGCGGGCCGTCGTCCGCTGCCGAGGGACTTCTGGTGATCGCCGCGCTCATGATGGCGGGCATCGCACCGCGCAAGCGTGCTGTGGTCCGGGTCCCGGTGGTCTTCAGTCGCTCATCCGGACGGAGTGGAGAGGCCCCGTCCGCCGAGGGCGTCACCGGTGTTCTGGAACTGCGCGAGTTCCCTCCGGGACCGGCGGGACTGTATCCCGACCCTCGAACGATGGACGGGGTGCGCAGCCCGAACGGCCAGTTCGCCGCAGCGCTGGGCGACGCTTGGCGTCTGGCGGGTTCACAACGCGAAGGCCGCTGCGTGGTGTGGCGGATCGTTCTGTCCGACGAACCCACGGCTCCGGACCGGATCGAGGGACCCTCGCTCGGTGTGGCCTTCGCACTCGGACTCCGGGCCCTGCTCCGGCACCGGCCGGGTGTGGGCCGGCTCCGCGACGTCTTCTACGGACTGCGCCCGCGCACCGCGCTCACCGGTGCCCTTGATGCGGACGGTCATGTGCTCAGGGTCGCCGGTTTGGACGCCAAGCTGCTCGCCGCGCGCCGCAAGGGCCTTCGCCTGGTGGTGCCTGAGGCGAACCGGCTCGAGGTCTTGGGCGCCGCTCCCCGTCCCGGTGATGTGAGGTTCGCTGCCACCCTGCGCGAAGCCGACCGGTACGCCCGGCAGTTCCGTACCGGTCGCATCGCCGTCTCGGCGCTCGTCCTCGCTGCCGTTGCGGCCGGGGTGTTCGCCCTCCACCAGCGCGACCTGGCACAGGTAGGTCGGCAAAGCGCCCTGGTCAGCCAGGTCTCGGCCCGAGCGGATCAGCTCCGCGCCACTGACCCCTCGCTCGCGGCCAGGGTAGACATCGAGGCGTACCGCCTCAGCCCCACCGGGGATCACTACACGCGCTTGCTCGAAGACGCGAACAAGCCGCTGTCCACCGTTCTGAGCGACTTTCCCGGCAGCGTCCTCGCGGTGACGTTCAGCCCCGACGGCCGTACTCTCGCCGCCGTGGGCTCCGACGGAGCCAAGGGCGTCCTGGGCCTGTGGGACATGGCGAACCCCGCGCACCCCACGCTGTTCGGCGAGGCTGTCCGGGTCCGCAACGGGGTCAGCCAAGTCAGGTTCAGCCCTGACGGACGGACTCTCGCGACCGCCGGCGTCAACACCGTCGACACGGTGCAGTTGTGGGACGTGACGGACCGGGCGCATCCCCACGGACTCGGCGAGCCCCTCGCCGGCACTCCGATGGGCCCGCTGCAGTTCAGCCCTGACGGACGCATCCTCGCCACCGGCAGCAGGAAGGTCGAGGACGAGCAGCTGTGGGACGTGACCGACCCCACGCACCCGGCGCCGCTGGGTCCGCCCCTCCGGCACACCTCGGCGGTGAACACGGTGGCGTTCAGCCCTGACAGCCGCACCCTCGCCACCTCCTCCCTGGAGGACGGGGTACGCCTGTGGAACGTCGCGGACCCCGCCCGTACTGTGCCGCTCGACAAGATCTGGACCAGTGCCGGCTCGCTGACGTTCGGGCCGGACGGCCGCACGCTTGCCGCCTCCGATCACGGAAGCGTGCGCCTGCTGAACGTGGCCGATCCAGCCCACGTGGTCGCGGTGGGCAGAGCACTGACAGGCTCCGCCAGCGTTGGCTCCATAGCGTTCAGCCCGGACGGACACATCCTCGCCACCACCTTCGCGGACCACACCGTGGGGCTGTGGAACACCGCCGACCCCGCACGTTCCATCTCCCTCGCCCCGCCCCTGGCCGGCCACACCGCCGCCGTCTACTCCGTGGCGTTCGGCCCCGACGGGCACACCGTTGCTACCGCATCCGAGGACCGCACCGTACGGCTGTGGCACCTGCCCACATCCCTGCTGACCGGCCACACCGACATCGTCACGGAAACGCTGTTCGGCGCAGGAGGGCGCCTTCTCGCCACCGCCTCCACCGACCTCACCGTACGGTTGTGGAACACCGCGGACCCGGCCGGCCCCACTCCTCTCGGCCGGATCCAGGACTCCGACAGCGCCATCACATCCATGGCCCTCAGCACCGACGGACGTGCTCTCGCCACCAGTGTCTACGGCGACAAGCGCGTGACCCTCTGGAATCTGGCAGAACCCGCCCGTCCCACCGTGGCCGCCCGGATCACGAACTTCTCCGCCGGCGTCAGAACGGTGGCGTTCAGCCCCGACGGACGCATTCTCGCCACCGCGACCTCCACCGGCATCAGCGGCGGCGACAACAGTGTGAGGCTGTGGGACGTGTCGGACCTGACCGGTGTCCGCCTGCGCGGCCGGCTGCCGACCGGCGCCGTGACTGTGAGCGGTACGATCGCGTTCAGCCCCGATGGACGTACCCTCGCCGTCTCCGGCCGCTACGTCAACGACACGACGCAGTTGTGGGACGTGACCGATCCGGACCGTCCGGCCCGATCCGGACCGCCCCTCGACGGGGGTTCTGTCTCGCTGGCGTTCAGCCCGGACGGCCGGACCCTTGTCACCACCACCTCCACGGGCGTCACCGACGGTACGGTCCGGTTGTGGAACGTCTCCGACCATTCCCGCCCCGCCCTGCTCGGCCAACCGCTCAGCGGCTACACCAGCCCTGTCAGAGCAGTGGCCTTCAGCCCCGACGGGCATGTCCTCGCCACCGCCGGAAACAGTGTGCGCCTGTGGCGCGTCACAGACCCGGCCCACCCGACCGCGATCGGCCGACCCATGGCCATCGCCGCTGCGGAGCTCACCTCCCTGGCGTTCACCCCGGACGGCAGCACCCTCGCCACCGCCGGCTACGACCACACGGTGCGGCTGTCGGCGCTGGGAGCGGCCCAGTCCGTCCGACAGATCTGCACGAGCACCAACACCCCGACTCGCCCGCAGTGGCAGCAGCATCTCCCCATGCTCCCCTACCACGACGCCTGCGGCTGACGGCGGATCCCGCAGGACAACGATCAGCTCCCGATCCCCTGGCAACATCGTCCCCGGCGCCGAGAACCACCACCGCCCCCATCCAGGGAGCAATCGGGGAGATCTTTTGCCAGTCACATACCCCAAGGCCGACCACTGGTGTATGCGCGGTTCTGCGGGCTGAGCCGGTCCTGACCCCCGCTGTTCCTGCTCGCGGACAACCCCTCAGGACCCGGCCGGGTCCTGAGGGCCGGACGGGGTACAGGATCGGTACCACCCGCAGATGGGAAGCTCGGGCATGACATGGTGTGCGTGAAGCTATCAACCGCCACCATCCCTCAAGGAAGAGGTTCTGCATGAGCAGCAGCGACGTGGAGTCGTCCGAGAACCCCGAGAACTCCGAGAACCCCGAGAACCCGGAGGCCGTGGAGGCTGCCGAGGTCCCCGCGCGCGCCGCCCAGGACGACGTAAAGGCCCGGTTCCTCGCCGCCCTGGAGCGCAAGCACGGCGTCAAGTCCGGTGGCGCGGCCGGCGGCCCGAATGGCGACTCGAAGATCCACGGTACCCACGGCGCGGCGGCCGGCAAGCGCAACTTCCGTCGCAAGAGCGGCGGTTGACAAGCCCGGTTCACGCCGGAGGTGGCCAGGTCCGGGGGGCCTGACCGGGCGGCCGTAGCTGTACGCGACAGGCAAGGGCGCCCCGCTGCACCCAGCAGGTACTGCGGGGTCTTCACCCGCTCGCCGGAGGCGCCGCTGCTCGGCACCGGCCACACGGGGCCGGCCGGGTCCCCGCCGATCCGGGCGGCCACGTCGCGACGCACATGCCGGCCGGGGGAGAGCGTCCGGGGCGTCCCAGGGACGGGAAGGCGGCCCTGCCCCGTCAGGGAACAGGGTTCGGGCCCTCGGCCGGCTGCGGGCCGAGCTCACGTGGAGCGGACGGCTCCGACGCCGGGGTGGGCGCCCCGGTAGGTGTCCGGCGGGTGAGCCAGGTCTGGCGCCGCATGGTGAGCAGGCCGACCAGGTCGAGGTTCTTCAGGGCGAGGTCGATGCCGACCAGGGCAGGCACGTGCCACCGCGGCAGGGCCCGGCGGCGGACGAACGTCCGTGCCGCGCGGGCGCGGTGCTGGACGGACCACCCCGCGGCGATCGCCGGTACGAGCACGTGCCCGTTGGCGGCCAGCACGACGAGGTAGATCTCGCACAGCCAGAACCCGCTGCGGGCGACGACGTCGGCGAGGGTGCCGAAGGCCAGGTAGGGGTGGCGCCAGACCCGGCCCGTGACCAGGGCGGTGAGTCGCACCCGCCAGAAGTTGCGGGCGTTCCTCAGTCGCTGGCCGAGGAATTCCCGGCCGGTTCCCGGATACCGGGACCGCACCGCGGCGTTGCTCTGGAAGACGGTGCGGTAGCCGGCGCGCAGCGTCAGCTCGGTGAGCCGGGTGTCGTCCCCGACGACGCACCGGCGGCCGAGGAAGGTCTCGTCGACGAAGGCGTCGGCGGCCTCCACGAGGACGGATCGCCGGTAGACCGCGGTGCGTCCGATGAGGCACATCTGGGCCCGGCCGGCGACCGTGAACGCGGGGAGCCGGGCCTCCCCCTTGAAGCGTTCCCCCGCGAACTCCCAGATGCTGTGCGGGTCGAGGGCGCTCTGGGAGGTCGCCACGCCGCCCACCTCGGGGTCGGTGAACGGGGCGCGGACCGCGGCGGCCACGCCGGGCTCCCAGACGACGTCGGAATCGACCAGGGCGACCAGGTCGGCGGACACGGCCTGCCACCCCTGCCGCAGCGCCTCGCGCTTGTCCGCCCGGTCGGTGGTCAGGACGCGGACGGGATAGTGGCGTGCCACGTCGAGGCAGGCGAGGTCGTCCTGGTGGACGACGCAGACGATCTCGGACACGTCCTCGGCCAGCCACGATTCCAGCGCCCGCCGGAAGAGCAGCGGATCCTCGCGGTAGACGGGCGAGACGACGGCGAGCGGCAGCCGGCACGAGGCCGTGACAGGCCGGTAGCGGCGACCCACCCGCCGGTGGACCAGGTGCACGGCCCGCACGAAGCCGGCGAGGGCGACGAACGGCACCGCGGCCAGGAGGTGCGGTACGAGCGATGGCACAGAACGGTCCTCCGGCGCCCCGGCCGTGAAGACGGCCGGCCGTGATCGGTCGGCCGTGGTCGGTCGGCCTGTTCCGCCGTCAACGCTGCCCGTTCTCGGCGGAGTTCAACGCGCCGCCGGTCCGCATGGCCGGATCTCGTGGCCGGAACGGCCAGTAACCGTCGAACGACCGAGAGTCATGGGTCGGCGGCCGAACTCTCTGCCATGCTGGCGGCCATGGTCGGCATCTCATCCTCGCCCGGGCCGGAAGCGGACGGTGTTCCCGGGCCACGGGAACCGCGAGCGGCAGCCCGTATCGTGCTTCACGCCATCAACGGGATCGGAGCCGGTCACCTGGCCCGCCAGACCGCGCTGGCCCGCCATCTGCGGGCGGGGCGGACCGGGTTGGATCCGGTCGTCCTCGGTTCCGGCCCCGCCGTGGACGAGGTCTGTGGCGAAGTGCCGGTGATCGAGCTGCCGTCGATGGGGCGGGCGGGGCGGTACCGCGGCGAACGGGCCCATCCCGACATGCTGGCCGCCATCACGGCGATGACGCACGCGGCACTGGCGGGCCTGCGACCCCGGGTGGTCGTGCACGACACCCTGGTGTGGCCGACGGTCGAACGGGCGGCGGCGCTGCTCGGCGCCCGCCAGGCGATCTGTCTGCGACCGCGCCGGGACCTCGCCGACTACCTGGCCCGACCGGACTGCCCGCTGCCGCGGATGGACCTCGTCTTCGTCCCCGACGACCCGGCCGCGCACCCGGAGTTCGGGGAGCGGCTCGAAGCGGCCGGGATCGACGCGATCTGGACGGGACCGGTCTTCCGGACCGCGGCGGCCGATCCGGCGGAGACCCGGGAGAAGCTGGACGTCTCCGCCGAGGAGCGGATGGTGGTGGTGATGTCCGGCGGGGGACGCGGCAACGGGGCCGAGGCGCGCGAGCACTTCGACCTCGCTCTGGCCGCGCTGTCCCGGGTCACCGAACCGGGGCTGTCGGTCATGCTGGTGCTGGGCCCGATGTTCCGCCCCTGGGTGAAGATCCCCGCGGAATTCCCCCATCGCCTCACCGTGCTGCGCGGAGCGCGGAACCTGCCGGACATCCTGTCCGCGGCGGACGTGGTGATCTGCCGCGGAGGCTACGGCTCGTTGCACGAGGCCACCGCGGGAGGCGCCAGGGTCCTCGCCAATCCCGCCCAACGGAACTTCGACGACCAGCGGGGCCGGATCGAGCAGTTCGCCGCCCACCACGCCTGCGAGCTGGTGCGGAGCGCCGCGCCGGAGGACCTGGCGGAGCAGATCGGCCGGGCGCTCAAGGCCGGCCCGGTCCGGGACCTGCCGACCCGCCCCCGCACCGAGTCGCTCGACCGGGTGGGGGAGCGTCTGGCGCACCTGGCACACCAGGACGGGGCCGTTCCCCGGGGCCTGGCCGAACAGTTCATGTACCGCTGAGCCGTGGGCCGCGGGCCGCGGGACGCGTCGGGAGGCACGATGGCGGAATCCACGGGAAGGCTCTCCTACTGCACGACGTGCAAGAACCGTCTCTGGCAGCTCCGCGACACCCTCCCCGACAATCTGCGGCGCGTCAGCGAGGACGGGAACAGCGAGATCGTCCTCGTCAACTACCACTCGGACGACGAACTCGACGCCTGGGTACGTCAGTTCCGGTCCCATATCGACAACGGCACCCTGCGCTACCTCCATCAGCGCACCGAGCCCCACTTCCACGCCTCGAAAGCCAAGAACCTCGCCCACCTCGCCGCCACCGGCACCCACCTGATCAACCTCGACGCCGACAACTACATCGGCGACACCGTCCCCGCCTGGCGCACCCACTGGGCCGCACAACCCGACCTGCTGATCCACGGTTTCAGCCCCGACCGGAACGGCCCGAAACGCTCCGCGGAAGAGGTGGCGCGGCAGCGCCCGGACAGCGGCAACGGAACCTACGGGCGGATCGGGCTGCCCCGCACCCGGTTCCTCGCGCTCGGCGGGTACGACGAGCAGCTCCTGCCGTCCGCCCACGAGGACCGGGACCTGATGGACCGGGCCGAAGCCGTCGGTCTGCCCGCCGTCCGCCGCCCGCAGCCGGGGAGCGCCGCGATCCGCAACAGCCACCGGGAGACCATGCGGTACTCCGGGACCGACCTGGAGTGGTGGGACGCGAGGAACCTGAACAAGCAGAGGTCGGAGGAGAACCTCCGCCTCGGCAGGCTCGTCGCCAACCCCGGCCGGTCCCCGGTGAAGGTGCTGCTGAACTTCACCGAGGAGGCCGCGTTCTGATGCCGATCACCGCGCCCCCGCCGGGGCGGCTCTCCTACTGCACGACGTGCAAGAACCGTCTCTGGCAGCTCCGCGACACCCTCCCCGACAA
>NZ_JZWY01000282.1:0-690 GCF_000966955.1 Streptomyces sp. NRRL S-495 | reverse complement strand
CACCCACCTGATCAACCTCGACGCCGACAACTACATCGGCGACACCCTCCCCGCCTGGCGCACCCACTGGACGGCGGACCCGGACCTGCTGATCTGGGGCTTCAGCCCCAACCCGGACGGCAGACCGGACGGCGGCAACGGGTCGTACGGCCGCATCGGACTGCCCCGCGCGCATTTCGACGCGCTCGGCGGGTACGACGAGCGGCTGCTTCCGATGGGCTGCCAGGACCTCGACCTGATGGACCGGGCCAAGGCCCGCGGCCTGCGCGTCCTCCGAGCGCCCCAGCAGGCTCCGTTCGCCATCCGCAACACGGACGCCGACAAGGTCCGGCACACCGGAAGTCCGCTGAGCTGGCACGACATGTGGCAGCAGAACCTCCGCCGGACCGAGGAGAACCTGCGCTCCGGCCGGCTCACGGTGAACCACGACCGCACGCCCGCCGAGGTCCTGCTCAACTTCACCCGGTGGGTGGAAGTCTGACCTGGGTGCGTGGGCACGGGGCCGCCTGGTACCTGGTGCCCGGTGGTCAGGGGGTGGCGAGCTCGGGGTGGGGCGGTTCCAGGGCGCTCCGGCAGACGGGGTGGGTGCGGGCGCCGTAGGAACGGGCGGCGACGACGAGACCGAGGCCCAGGCCGCCGAACGCCAGGCCGCCGAACTCGACCATCCACGTCGTCTGCGCGGTGGTGAAC
>NZ_JZWY01000281.1:0-23844 GCF_000966955.1 Streptomyces sp. NRRL S-495 | reverse complement strand
TCGTCTGCGTGGTGGTGAACGGCCCGACCGGCTTGACGGGGGGCAGCACGCCGACGGCGATGAGCGGGGCCATGGCGCTGAGGACGGCTCCGTACATCGCCAGGGGGAGGCCGGTCAGCCAGGCCGGGACCAGCGGCAGCAGGCGCGGGACGCGTCGTCCGGACAGGAACGGCGTCCAGCGGGGGAAGACCTGTCCCCAGACGTACAGCAGGCCCAGCAGCAGGAAGATCCCGACCAGGGCGGCCAGCACGGTGATGTCGATCCCCACCGACGCGGCGGCCTTCGCCGGTCCCGAGGCGCCGGGGCCGATCGCCTCCCGCCACTCCTCGGCGGAGACGCCGAGGACGTTGCCGCCCAGGGTCCAGACGGTCTTGACCCCCGCCCACGGCAGGAGTCCGCACATGAGCAGGTACACCGCGCCGCGGGTCCGCCGCGGGGCGCGGGTCGCGGCCGGGTGGACGAGCGGGCCGTCGGCGGCGCCGGTGTGCGGCCTCGCGCACCGGGGGCATTCGCCGCGCAGCCGTCGGCGGTACGACAGGCCGACGAGCAGCAGCAGCACGGCCCCGGCGGTGTTCAGCAGCACCTGGGCCAGGCCGGTGGCGCTCTCGACCCCGGAGAGCGTCACCAGCGTCACGAAGTAGAGCGGCAGACCGCTCATGCCCACGGCGAACAGCGGGAGCGCCACCATCAGCGCCGCCGCCACCGCGACCCGGCCGGGCCCGGCCGGCGGCCGGGTGCTGGCCAGGCAGGCGGCGCCGGCCAGGAGGGCGAGGGCCGCCAGGGAGAGCTGGACCCCCGGCGCGTACGCGGAGTGCTCCTTCCACTGCACGGTGGTGCGGGTCGCCGCCCAGGTGATCTCGACGGCGGCGTACAACGCGCCCCACAGCGCGGCGGCCGTGGGTGCCCAGACGGGCCAGCGGCGCCTCCACAGCATCCGCTCCGGGCTCGCGGTCCCCGGCCGGGGAGCGAGGCCGGCCTTCGGACTCGTAGGAACAGCCACCGTGACCTCCGTACCTCCGGAATGCGCATGCAGGTCAAGACTCCCCGTCGGCCGGGGCCGGTCGCATCCGTCGATCGGAGCACCTGCCTCCCCCGGGCGGGGGAGGCGCGGCGCGCCCGGCCGGGGTGAGCGGCATCGGGGTGAAACCCGGGACCGGACCGGCCGCCGTGCGCCGCGGCGCGCCGCCCGGCAGGGGGTGCGACCGGTGAGGGGCCCGGACGGGTGCAATTCGGCGTGGACCCAGGGAGCGTCCGTCAGGATCGGGCCGCCGCCACGTTGCATGAGCCTGCGCCTCGCCCCCGGGGCGTACCGGCGCTCCTCCCCCCAGAGCCGCCGGCCTCGACGAACGACGGGGACCACATGGCACACCGAAACTCCCCCAGGTCCACCGGACACCGGGCCCTGTTCCGCGGGCTTGCCGGCGGCGTGCTCGGAGCTCTCGTGGCGGCGACCGCGATCGCGCCCGGGCACGCCGCCGCACCGACCGCACTGACCGCACTGCCGTCCGGCACCCAGTTCACCCCGCTCACCGCAGCGGTGCTGACCGAGCCCGCGCCGTTCGACGCCACGGACGGCAAGGTGCACCTCTCGTACGAGCTGCTCACCACCAGCGCTCTGCCCAGCAGTGCCCAGGTGCGACTCGACCGGGTGGACGTCCAGGACGCGAACACCCACCAGGTCGTCGGTTCGCTGGGCGGACCGGCGCTGGGCGCGGCCGCCAACCCGGTGGGCGACCCCCTGCCGGGGGCGGACGCGTACACGCCGCCGCCACCGCCGCCGACGGAGACCGTCATCCAGGGGTCCCAGCAGTGGATCATCTGGATCGACCTGACCCTCGACCACGGGCAGCCCGTGCCCGAGGTCCTCGAACACCACCTGGTGGGCGCGGTCCTGACCCCGTCCGGCACCTCGCCGTTCGAGGAGACGGTGCAGTCCACCCCGACCGCCCGCACAGCTCCGCTCGACCTGAGCCCGCCGGTCCTCCCCGGGAGCTGGTACGTCAGTGAGTCGTGCTGCGGCAACACCCACCACCGGCGCGGCTTCGCGCCGATCAACGGCCGCTTCTACGTGCCGCAGCGCTTCGCGATCGACTGGTACCGGGTCGGGGAGCAGGGACAGACCTGGGAGGGCGACCCCACCCGGCTCACCGACTACCTGAGCTACCGCCAGCCGGTCGTGGCATCGACCGGCGGCCGGGTGGTGGAGGTCCAGGACGGTCTCCCGGACAATCCGCCGCCCGTGTCACCCCCGGTTCCGCCGATCGCGGACACCGTGGGCAACCACGTCACGCTGGAGGTCGCACCCGGCCGGTACCTCCTCTACGGCCACCTGCACCCCGGGTCGCTGAACGTCCGGGAGGGGGACTGCGTCGAACCCGGCCAGACCCTCGGGCTGATCGGCAACAGCGGCAATTCCACCACCCCTCATCTGCACTTCCAGGTGCTGACGACGGCCGAGTTCTTCCCGACCGACAGCCCTCCCTTCACCTTCCGGGAGTTCCGGGTCGCCGGACACGTCGAGCCCCGGCTCTGGGACGACAATCTCGGCCTGCAGCCGACCGGCGTCCTGCCGATCCAGCCCTCGCCGTACGACGGCGAGCACCGGTCGGAGTACCCGCTGGACCGCGAGGTGATCGACTTCTGACCGCCCGGGTCGGCGGCCCGGGGCCCGCTCCCACGAGGCCGCCGGACCCCGGGCGGTTCAGCTTCGGCCCAGCACCTCGGCGAGGCGGCTCGCCCCGTCCTCGCCGTGGCCGAGGGCGATGGTCCGGCGGACCAGGCCCTCGGCCGCACGCATCACCCCGGACTCGATTCCGTGCGACTCCGCGGTGTGCACGACGTGGGCCATGGTGGAGACTGCCGAGGTGAGCGGGTTGATCGCGCCCGAGTAGCTGCCGCTGTCGAAGTCCTCGGCGAACTCCGCGAACAGCGGGGGCAGGATCGCACCGATCCCCTGGGCCAGCGGCGCCAGCTCCCGCCCGCTGATCCCCTCCGCCTTGGCCAGGGCCAGCGCGTGCACGTATCCGGCCATCGCGGTCCAGAAGATGTCCAGGAGCGCGATGTCGAAGCCGGCCGCCCGGCCGATCTCCTCGCCGAGGTGGGTGTGGGTACCGCCGAGCGCCGCCAGCAGCGGTGCGGACCGCTCGTAGAGGTCGGCCGGCCCGCTGTGGATGAAGACCGCTTCCGGCGTGCCGATGCTCGGGGCCGGCGTCATGATGGCGCCGTCCAGGTACTCGACGCCGTGCTCCGCCGCCCAGGCGGCCGTGGAGCGGGCCCGGTCCGGCGAGTCTGCGGTCAGGTTGACCACCGTCCGGCCCTTGAGCGCGGCCGCGACGTCCTCGCGGTGCAGCACGGCGTCCGAGGCGTCGTAGTTCACCACGCAGACGACCGTCAGCTCGCTCGCCGCCACGGCCTCCGCCGCGGTGGCCGCGCTCACCGCGCCCCGGGCGACCAGCGCGGCGTCCCGGCCCGGGGTGCGGTTCCAGACCGTGGTGCGGACGCCGGCGTCCGTGAAGGCGCCGGCCAGGGCGCGTCCCATCGGCCCGAGGCCGAGCACGGTGACGGTGGGCCGGGTGTGGTTGGTGGGCATACTTCATCTCCTGTAGACATGGTGGTGGACAACGACGACCCCGGGGGGAAGAGATGACGCGCAGTCAGGCCGTGAACCCGAACGTGTGCGGGGTGACCGCCGTGATTTCCGTGATCGACGGCAAGTGGAAGACGTCCCTGCTCTGGCTGCTGGAGGCCGGTCCGCAGCGCCCCGCCGCAATCCGCCGACGCCTTCCCGGGCTCAGTGAGAAGGTCCTCACCCAGGCCCTGCGCGAGATGGAGTCCGACGGCCTGGTGCACCGCGAGGTGCACGACGTCCTTCCGCTGAAGACGGTCTACTCGCTGACCGACTTCGGGCACCGGCTCTCCGACGCCCTCGGCCCGGTCTCCGACCTGGGCCACGAGCGCCTCGACCGCATGGCGGCCGAGCGGGCCGAGCAGGCCGAGCAGGTCGGACAGGTCGAACCGGTGGCCTCCTGACCCGCTGCCATCTCCTTTCGTTCTTCTGGGTGCCAGTCTCGTCGCGCCGCACGCCGCTGCCCAGTACGCACTAAAAGGTGGCTACTGGGCTGGCCGGGAAAGGCCGGTCGATGTGCGTGCGAACTACCCGGTGCTGTACAACACCGAGGAGCAGTGGGCCGGTTGGCGCGCCGTGATCACCGACCAGGAACGAGGGACCGTGAACGTCGACTCCGAACCCGTCCCGGCGGTTGCCGCTGCCCGGCCGGTCAGCGTATGGCGGCAGCGCAACTTCCGGGCCATGTGGTCGGCGCACACCGTCAGCCAGTTCGGCACTCAGATCACGTTCTTCGTCATCCCCGTGCTCGCGCTGACGACCCTTTCGGCATCGACGGGCCAACTCGGCCTCATATCGGCGCTGGAGACCGTACCGTTCCTGCTGTTCGGGCTCCCGGCGGGTGCGTTGCTCGACCGGTGGGACCGCAGGCGGGTGATGGTGGCGGCCGACATCGGGCGGGCCGCGGCCATCGCGCTGCTGCCGATCGGCCACTTCGCCGGGCTGTTGAGCGTTCCGCTGCTCTGTGCGGTCGGGTTCGCCATCGGGCTGTGCACGGTGTTCTTCGACATCGCGGATCAGGCCTTCCTGCCGACCGTCGTGTCCAGGGAGCAGACCCCGGACGGCAACAGCAGGCTGGAGTTCTCCCGCTCGGCCGCCGAACTGGCCGGTCCGAGCCTCGGCGGCCTGCTCCTGCAGTCGGTCGCCGCGCCGCTGATCCTGGTGGTCAACGCGGTGAGCTACCTGGTGTCCGCGCTCCTGCTGGGCCTCGTCCGGGTGCCTCGCGCCGAGGCGGCGGCGCCTCGGGCGAGGGCCGGGATGCGTACGCAGATCGCCGAGGGGCTGCGGTTCGTCTTCCGCCACCGGACGCTGCGGTCGCTGGCGCTCGCGACCGGGACGAGCAATCTGGTGGGACTGGGCGGTGCACTGGGGGTCGTGCTGACCGCCTTCGCCCTGCGTGACCTCGGGCTCTCGACGGGAGAGCTCGGCCTCGCCCTGACCGTGGGCAACTGCGGTGCGCTGCTGGGTGCCGTGCTCAGCGGTCGGCTCGTCGAACTCGCCGGCCTCGGCAGGGTCCTGATCGCGGCCAAGTCGATGTCGGGCATCGCCGTCGTCGTCCTGGCGACGGCCGCGCCGACCCGTGCGGTCCCCACCCTGATCGTGGCGACCGGCATCATGGCGTGTGGCATCACGGTCTACAACATCGCCCAGGTCAGCCTCCGCCAGGCCGTCACACCCACCGGCATGCTGGCCCGGATGAACGCCTCCGTCCGGTTCGCCGTCTGGGGCACGCTCCCGGTCGGCGCGCTGGCCGGAGGCTACCTCGCCTCCGTCATCGGCACCCGGCCCACCTTGTGGCTGATCGCCGGAATCGGCCTGCTCTCGTGCCTGCCACTGATGTTCACCAGGGACGTGCGGGCGTTGCGCGGCTTTCCCTCGCAGTTGCCGTAACGGCGGACGGTACCCGTTCTCCGGACAGGCCGCACAGTTCTCGTTCGTCAAGCAGAAGGAATTCACTCGGGGGGAGTCGACACGACGCGTCGCCGCCCCGGTCGCCGGTCAGGTCACCGTGGCCGGGGCGCCACGGCCACCGAGCCGTGCGCACCGAGGGCGGCCAGCCTGCGGGCGACCCCGTCCGCGAACAGCAGCAAGGCGGCGGTCACCAGCGCGGCCATGTGTTCGTAACCCGCCAACTCCGGGTCCACCGCCGTGATCGCGGTCGTCAGCAGCACCACGCCCAGCGCGGTCCGGCGCGCCCCGAACCGCCAGGCGACCAGCAGGCCCAGCCCGATCACGGCCACCGACGGCCCGGTGTCCCGGACCTGGGCGAATTCGGCGGGCAGGTGGAGCAGATGGCCGGGCGGCTGGGACACCCCGAAGCGCGCGTAGCAGGTGCTCACCAGCGAGCAGGTGTATCCGATGGCGAGCGTGCGCCACGGGCCGAGGGTCAGCTCGGCGGTCCCGAAGGCGAGGACCACCAGCAACACGGCGGTCCAGCAGGGCAGACCGATGGCCGGCACGAATATCGAGACCGGGAGGCGCAGCAGCGCGACCTCCCACGGGTCGGTGGCCCGGACCACGCCTGCCCGGGAGACGAAGGCCGCCCCGTTCGGGAACTCGTCGATCGCCGCGAACAGCAGCACCAGGCAGCTGGAGACCAGGGTGAGGGTCAGTGCGGCGGCGCCCCTGGCCCGCAGTCGGGCGTGCGCCCGGCGGTAGAGCAGGCCCCACTCGCTCTCGGCCGCGCGCCGGATATCGGGATTGTTCACGACGGTCCTCCAGTCCCGATCAGGAGTCGATGGTGGCCGCACGCCGGACCGCGGCACCGGCGAACGGCCGGCCTTCGGAGCCCGAGGTGCACGGCCGCAGCAGGGCGAAGTAGGCCAGGGCCGGTCCGGACTGCCGGATGACGTGCAGGCCGACGGCGTTGGCGTGCCGGGCCAGGGTCGCCGGGCGGATCTGGTGGCGGTCGAAGAACTCGCCGACGACCAGGCGACCGGTCGGCTTGAGGACCCGGCGCAGCTCGCTCAGGGCGGCGGGGACGTCCGGGATCTCGCCCAGCGCGGTGACCAGGTAGGCGGCGTCGAACGTGGCGTTGTCGAAGGGGAGTTCGCGCGCGTCGGCCAGGGTGGGGACGATGGTGTCGAGGCCGGAACCGGAGGCCCGGCGCATCACGTGGTCGAGCATCTCCTGCTGGATGTCGACGATGTCCAGCCGGCCCTCGGCGCCGAGCCGGGGCGCCACCTGGAGCGACTGGAGCCCGGTGCCGGGGCCGATCTCCAGCATCCGCTCGCCCGGCAGCGGCTGGAGCTGCTCGGCCAGCCGCTCCGAGGACAGGAACGGCAGTGGCAGGTCGAGCAGTCGGTGCTGCGCGTAGGGGTACGGCGCGGAGTCGGTCACCCACCAGGCGGTGGCCGCGGCCGCGGCCGAGGCGCCCGCAAGGGCCCAGATGCCGGCCTTGCCGAACGGGGCGCGCAGGGGTGAGGGGGCGTGGCGCATGGTTCTTCTCCAACGTTGGTCGTCGGCGTGGGACGGTGGTGCCCGCTCAGTGGATGTGGATGCCGCCGTTGGTGGCGGCCACGGCGAGGGAGGCCGACGCGTCGTCGCCGGTCGTCCTGGTGCACGGTCGGGCGGTGCGGTTCGAGGTACTGATCGTTCCGCTCCTCGTTCTCGGGAAGGCCGGTGGCCTTCACCGGGGTTCGCGGTGGCGCTGCGGGGCGACGCACCCGCATCGCCCCGCACCGACCATCTGCCCTCCAGCCAACAGCAGTTCGGCCGGGCCGGACACGTGGTCAGCCCACCGAACCGGGTATGGATAACCCCCAAGTCAGTCCGAGCCCTTGTTGTCCGAGCCGTTGTTGTCGGGCGGGGCGATGCCGGTGGCCTCGGCCGGGGCGGCAGCGGACTGCGGCCTCCTCGACCGCTGCCCGGAGCCGGACCGGCTGCCCGGGTGGCTGACCGAACGGGTCGGCCTACTGCCTGGAGATCCCGGCCGAGCAGATCAAGCCCGACGTCGAGCCGACCCCGGCCTGGGACCACCCCGGAACCGACTCACTCGTCGCCCTGCTGATCGAGAGGGCGGCCGAGGCCGCCTGGCCGCGGGAGACCGCAGAGAGGAGAGCCGGCGGTGCGTGCCGCCATGCCCCCGGCATGCTCGCCCGGTCGTCGACGGCGCACCGGCCGGCGCGAAGATCGTGCTGGTCGGCGTCTGCCCGCGCACCGGAACGGCCGACCCAGGGGTGGTGGCCGGCAAGGAGCTGGACATCCCCGGGTCGTTCGGTGGCAGCCCGGGTGACTACCGTCGTTCGCGGCACGGGCGTGCTCAGTGGACCGTGATGCCGCCGCGCGTGGTCTTCACCACGACGCTGTGCGGCGCGTCCGTGGCGGTGTTCGGCAGCGAGACGCTCGGCGACGACTGGGAGCTCTGCGCGTCGACGTGGTAGGTGGCGTCGCGAGGCATCCTGAGGTCGACCCTGCCGTAGCCCGTGGTGACCTTCAGGGAGGCGGGTGCCGCCGTGAAGGAGGCGCTGACCGCGCCGTCGGTGGTGATCACCTCGGCGTTCGGGGCGCTGCTGTCGGCGAGGGTCACCGTGCCGTAGGTGCTCCGCACGGTCAGCGGGCCGGACGACTGGTCCACCTCGACCCCACCCAGCCCGGTGGTCAGATCCAGCCGGCCGGTCAGGCCCTGCGCCCGGATCCCGGCGTCCCCGGTGCTCACCTGCGCGGCCAGGCCGGCCGGCACCGTGATCTGCAGGTGCTCCGAACAGTCGTTGGAGCAGCCGGCGGTGACCGTGACGTCCGACCCGGACCGGGTGACGGAGACCTGTGGGACACGGCCCGTGTAGCTGCCGCTCATGGCCACCGTGACCTGCGAGGAGCCGTCCTGACTCAGCGTCACGCGAAGTCCGTCGGCCCGGACCGTCACCTGGCTGGCGCCGGCCGCGTCCTGCTGCCAGTTGCCGCTGTACGGGTGGTGCGCCGGAAGCAGGGCGACCAGAATCCAACTGGCCACGGCGACGACCGTGACGAGGAGGGTCAGCCCTATGAGGAGGAGTCCGCGGCCCTTCTTCGATGTGGTACTGATCTCAAGCTCCCAGATAGCGCAGAACGGCGAGTACGCGGCGGTGGTCTCCCACCTCCTGCTGCAGATCGAACTTCACGAAGATGCTGCGGATGTACTTCTCCACCGCCGCCGTGCCGATCACCAGATCGGCCGCGATCCCGGCGTTGGAACGGCCCTCCGCCATGGCGGTGAGGACCTCCCGTTCGCGCGGCGTCAGGGTGGACAGCGGATCCCGCTGCCGGCTGCCGGCCAGCAGCTGCTTGACCACCTCCGGGTCGAGGACCGTCTCGCCCGCGGCGACCCGGCGCAGCGCGTCCACGAACTCCTCGGCGTCCGACACCCGGTCCTTGAGCAGGTAACCGACCCCGTTGTCATTGGTGTTGACCAGGTCGATGGCGTAGCGCTCCTCGACGTAGTTGGAGAGCACCAGGACGCCGGTCTCCGGCCAGCGGGCGCGTACCGCCAGTGCGGCGTGCAGGCCCTCGTCCAGGAAAGTGGGCGGCATCCGGACGTCCGTCACACAGACGTCCGGCCGGTGTTCGGCCACCGCGCGCAGGAGTTGCTCCCCGTCGCCGACCGCGGCGACCACCTCGATCCCCTGTTCGCTGAGCAGCAGTTCGATGCCCTGGCGCAGCAGCGCGGAGTCCTCGGCCAGCACTACCCGCATGGCAGTTCCACCTCGATCACGGTCGGTCCACCCACCGGACTGCTCAGCCGGAACCGCCCGTCCACCCCGGACACCCGGTCCGCCAGACCGGTCAGACCCGTGCCGGCCGCGAGGTCGGCTCCGCCACGCCCGTCATCGCCAACCTTAACGTCCAATCGGGCGCCCTCCCGCCGGATCTCCACCCAAGCGCGGGTCGCATGAGCATGTTTGGCCACATTGGTGAGCGCCTCGGTCACCGTGAAGTAGGCGACCGCCTCGATGGAGGAGGGCGGGCGCGGCTCCACCAGGACGTCGAGGCGCACCGGCACCGGAGCCAGCGCGGCGACGGCGGAGAGCGATCCCTCCAGGCCGCGGTCGGTCAGCACCGGCGGGTGCAGGCCACGGGCCAGGTTGCGCAACTCGGCGATGGCGCTGAGGGTTTCCCGCCGGGCGTCCTCGACCATCCTGTTGGTCTCGTGGTCACCGGACTTCTTCAACCGCGAGCTGGCCCGGCCAAGGGTGATCGACATCGCCACCAGCCGTTGCTGGGCACCGTCGTGCAGGTCCCGCTCGATCCGTTTGCGCTCCGCCTCGGCGGCGTCCACCACCCGGGCCCGACTTTCCGTCAGATCGTTGACCCGCTGCTCCAGGTCCGGGCCGCGGGGCCGGGAAAGAAGTGCGACGGCCAGCGCGGTGTCCAGTGCCAGCAGGAGTTTGACGAGCAGTGGGGAGAGGACCGTGCCGACCAGCAGTGCCACCGCCGCGACCAGCAGCGCCCGGGGCAGGGAGTCCACCACGAACGGCCCGAGCTGGGCCTCCCCGCCGGGCACTAGCCGGTAGTAGGCCGGAAGCAGTACCAGGGTCAGCGGCACGGCCCAGATCAGCGCCACCCCGACCACGGTCACCGCCGCCACCGGCATCAGCAGTACGAAGTAGCCGATCAGCCGCCAGGTGCAGAGGTTGTGGACGAGCGACTGCAGCGACTTGGCCAACCGCCACGAACAGACCGGCGTCGGCAGCTCGTCGAGCTCCAGCCCGCAGGTCACGGCGAACCGGGCACGCTCGACGGCGGCCAGCCGGAACAGCGCCCACCCCGCCGCCACCGTGAGCGGCAGGCCCACCAGGCCGGCCGGCGCCAGGCAGACGGCGACGACCAGCACGACCAGCACGACCAGTCCCGCCAGCGCCACCAGACCGTCGAGTACCAGGTGTATCGACGCCCGCCACAGCACGGGGGAGGCCAGCGCGCGCAGCGGATTGCCCGGCACTACCTCGCGAGGTGGCCGGGCATCCGTCCGGGCTCTGCCGATGGCACGGCCGGCGATGTTCTCGGTCAACTGCTTCAGACCCGCTCTCGTGGGCAGTGCGGGCGGCGACCAGGTCACCGTCCGCGCCTCGATTCGACAAGGGGACGGTACCCAACCCGACCACCCGTCGGCAGCGAGGCAAGCCAGCCGGCGGGGGTAGGGTTTACCCCCCGTCCGGCCGGTGGGTTCACGTTGTCGACTCGGCGCCGCCCGGTGCGACATCGTGGGGACATGACCGATCGACACTCGAGCGCCGCCGGCCGCCCCTGCCCGGCCGGCAGGACCGACGACATCGAGCAGTTCCTCGTGCACTACGGGGACACCATAGACGACCGGGTCGCCGAGATCGTCGCCGAGATCGTCGAAGAGGCCGTCGGCGAGCAGCTGAGGCGGTACCGGCGCGACGTCGCGCTGCCGGTCACCGTCGCGCTGCTGGCGGCCGCGGCCGTCTCGGTGCCGCTCATGTGGTGGAGCCTGTGGACAGTCCCCCTGGTGTGGGCCGTCACCGCCGTCATCTGCGTATCGCTGTCACGGACCGCCCGGATCCCGCGCCGCCAGTGACGGGCCGCGGGCGTCCGGGCTTCGGCCGACCCTCCGTGCGTACCCCTGACGCACGGAGGGTCGGCCGTGGCCGAACTCCAGGCCGCCACCCGTGGTGTCGAGGACGGTGCTCCGGCCGTGGGCGCGGCCCGACGTCGGCCCAAGGGCGCTCTCAGCGCCCGGTGTGCGCACGCCAGGTGTCGTGCAGCCGGGCGAGGTGCTGGAAGCCGTCCACGACCTGGTCGGTCGCCACGCCGAAGTCCACCAGGCACGCGACCTCGTCCACGCCGGCGTCGGCGAGCTGCTTGAGCATCGCCATGCACTCCTCGACGGTCCCGAACATGCCGCTGGTCTCGAAGTACCGGTCGAAGGCCTGGGACACCAGGAAACGGCGGTCCTCCTCGCTCACCTTCTTCATCTCCCGCATCATCGCGGCACCGTCGGCTCCCGCGGCCTCGGCAGCCTTGACCAGCAGGTCGAAGGAACTGGCGAGATAGCGGGAGAACGGCTCGCGCACGGTCTCCCGTACGGCCTCGCGGTCAGTGCCCACGAAGGTGTGCAGCATCAGCGACACGTGGGCGCGCCCCACGTCGCCCTGGTGCTCCTGGTATGCCGCCCGGTACTCGGCGATCCGCTTCGCCAGCGTCCCGATCTCCTGGCCCAGCAGGTGGGTGAGGACGCCCATGCCGTGCTGTCCGGCCAGTTCGAAGGTCGCCGGGGAGCCGCCGGTGGTCAGCCACATCGGCAGCTCGGGCTGAACCGGCGGCGGGAACACCTTCAGCGACACCGACTCGCCCGCGCCGTCGACGAGTTCGATCGACTCACGCCGCCACAGCCGGCGAATCGTGTCGATCGTGTCCATCAGCGCGCTCTTGCGGGTCTCGTAGTTCTCCGGGCGCAGCGCGAAGTCGGCGGCATGCCACCCCGAGGCGATCGCCACCCCCGCCCGCCCGTTGGAGAGGTTGTCGACGACCGACCACTCCTCGGCGATCCGCATCGGGTGGTGCAGCGGTGCCACCACGCTGCCGGCCCGCACGGCCACCCGCTTGGTCACCGCGGCGACCGCGGCGCCCGTGACCGCGGGATTGGGGTAGAGCCCGCCGAAGGCGTGGAAGTGGCGCTCCGGGGTCCACACCGCGGTGAAGCCGTTGTCGTCGGCGAAGCGCGCGCCCTCCAGCAGCAGCCGGTAGCAGTCCTGCTGCTCGGTGTCGTTGTTGGCGAAGTAGAAGAGGCTGAAGTCCATCCGCGTCTCCGGATCGTGTGCACGTGGTGTGTGGTTGGGTGAAGGAGGACGCCGGGTCGCCGCGCCTGACCACCCGGCGGGCCGGATCCCGCCGATCGTGGGAATCCAACCGAAGGCAACCAGCAGATGGGTGGCTTCAGAAGCCGACAGTGCGGCCCATGAGCAGGATCAGTGCCGAGCGGTACCGCTGGGCGTACTGCAGGACTCTGCGCACGGTGCCTGCTCGGACCCGCTGTCCGGTGACCGAGTCGTCGTCAACAGGCCCACCAGGTCGACAGCGCCTGACTGTGCCGGGGGTTCCATCGCCATGTGTGATGTCCCGTCAGTGTTCTCGTGGAAGTTCGAGGACCGGATGGTGGCGCGTATGGACCGTAGTGGCTGGTGCGCCTCCTCCTGGTCCCGCTCGGCAGTGGCGGCGACTCGGCCATCGAGCGTCGGCACGCTCTGCCGCGGCCACCTTGGCACCATGCGCGACGCGGATCAAGACCGACCGCGGACGGTGCGAAGTGCCCCGTTCAACCGGTGCCGGGCCGCAGTTGGACGGATGATCGGGGCCGCGGCGTGCCCGGTTCCGCACTTTCCCCGAATGGGGCTCCTTGAGAGACGGTGCGAGCACATTCGACTGTCGGGGCGGCCTCCGGCCGAGGGTGTTCAACTGTCGCACTGCCGCAGTTGAACTGTACGGCCGAGCACGGTACCTGCGCCGAGTCTGCAACGGACCGTGCTGTGCAAGGCACACGTATTGATCGACGGTGCCTGCCGAGCCATTCTGCTGATGTCGCTCATGCGGGCGGCGAGGTGAGCGCCCCCTCCTCAATGACTTGATTTCAGGTTCTTGTTGTTCTCCGGCGTTTAATGATTCCGCGATTCGCTGCCGCGTCCGGGTGGGACGGGCACGACGAATCGTCGGCTGCCCTGTTGATGGTGTCGTTTTTCCCGAGAAGGTGTGCAGATGGCTGATGAGCAGTTGTTTCTGCGGTCCAAGGTCATTATCGAGCCGTTGGTGGACCGGTTTGTCGCCCAGCCGCACACCATGGCGCCGGTGCAGGCGGCGATGAACCTGGCGTTCCTGCACGTCCCGCTGCTCGAGTCGTACCTGCAGTCCCCGCAGGTGCATGTCGCGGCCAGCAACAACCCGGAGCTGCGCGGCGGTTACTTCATCAACATCCCGGAGGAGCGCGCCGAGGAGGTGCGCGAGCTGCTCGCCACCATCAAGCGGGACCGGGCCGACATGCTGAAGTTCGCCGAGGCGATCGCCGCCGGCCAGGAGCTGCTGCGGGCCAACGCCACCGGCTTCGACCTGACTCCGCTCTACCCGAAACTGCCGGACGAGCTGGGCGGTCTGGTCGAGCTGGCCTACGACACCGACAACCAGGCGCAGCTGCGCTTCATGGAGCCGGTGCTCTACCGCAGCCCGTACTACCAGGAGTCGCGCCAGTCGGTGCAGCTCTCCTTCGAGACCGGCATCGAGCGCCCGTTCATCCTGAGCACTCCGCGGCTGCCCTCCGAGGATGTGCTGGAGCTGGACATCCCGTTCCGGCACCCCGGTCTGACGGAGCTGTTCAAGGCCCGTGTCAAGCCGACCACGCTGGCCCACCTGCGTGAGGCTCTGGAGCTGAACGACGAGCAGGCGGCCGTTCTGCGCACCATGCTGAGCGAGACCCCGGCCCTGAACGAGGACCGCCACATCGATTCCGGTGGCCGGATCCGCTACTTCGGCCACGCCTGCCTGGTGCTGCAGACGCCCGAAGCCGCCATCGTCACCGACCCGTTCATCAGCGCGGACAGCGACGCGGGCGACCGCTACACGCTGGACGACCTGCCGGACTACATCGACCTGGTGCTGATCACCCACGGCCACCAGGACCACATCGTCATGGAGACCCTGCTGCAGCTGCGCGGCCGGGTCGGCAGGATCGTCTGCCCGCGCTACTCCCGCGGCAACCTGGCCGATCCGTCGATCGCGCTGATGCTCAAGCACCAGGGCTTCGACGTGGTGGAGGTCGACGACTTCGACGAGGTCGAGTTCCCGGGCGGGAAGATCACCGCCACCCCGTTCCTCGGCGAGCACTGCGACCTGGACATCCGCGCCAAGTCGACCTACTGGGCCGAGCTGGCGGGCAAGAAGGTCTTCATCGGTGCCGACTCCTCCGGCATCGACCCGCAGCTCTACCGCTACATCAAGAACCACCTGGGCACCGCCGACTACGCCTTCCTCGGCATGGAGTGCGACGGCGCCCCGCTCACCTGGCTCTACCAGGCACTGCTGACCATCCCGGTCACCAAGAAGATGAGCAACTCCCGCAAGCTGTCCGGGTCCAACGCCGAGCAGGCCGCCGCGATCATGGTCGAGCTGGGCGCGAAGGAGGCCTGGATCTACGCGATGGGCGAGGAGGACTGGCTGGGTCACGTGATGGCGACCACCTACACGCCGGACACCTACCAGATCAAGCAGATCGAGGAGTTCCTCGGTTGGTGCAAGGAACAGGACATCCCGGCCGGCCACCTGTTCAAGCAGCAGCAGTGGCGCTGGTAGCAGCCCGTGGTTGACCGCAGGATCCAGGCGAACCCTCACCGAATTCCGCTCCCAGCCCCTGTTGGAGGTACTTCCATGGCTGTCCACGACATCGGCTATGTCGAGCTGTACACGAGAGACGCGGTAACGGCCGTCGACTACTTCGTGTCCGCCATGGGGTTCACCCGGGTGGCCGACTCGGTTGAGCCGGAGCGGAGTTCGGTGCTCCTGCAGCAGGGTGATGTCCGCCTGGTGGTCACCTCCGGGCGGGGGATCGTGAGGTTCCTGGAGCAGCACGGCGACGGCATCGCCGACATCGCGCTGACCTGTGACGACGTGGCGGCGACCGCCGCGGCGGCGGCATCGGCCGGCGCCACGGTGACGCGTTCCTTGCAGGGCCTGCCGGTCGTGTCCGGCTTCGGAGATGTCGTGCACACCCTGCTGCCGACCGGGTCGATGGTCAACGGCCTTCCCGTCAGCCGTAGTTGGTCTCTCACGCCCGGGGTCACCGCGACGGCGGCAACCGGTCGGGTCACCGGCCTGGACCACATCGCGGTCTGCCTCGAGGGCGGCGCCCTGGAGAAGTACGCCGACTTCTACCGTGATGCCTTCGGCTTCTCCCGCTACTCCTCGGAGTATGTTGCGGTCGGCGCCCAGGCGATGGACTCCATCGTGGTGCGCAGCGACTCGGGAAGTGCCATCTTCACCCTGGTCGCACCGGACCCTGGCAAGGAGCCCGGGCAGCTCGACAACTTCCTGGAGCGCAACGGCGGCGAGGGGGCGCAGCACCTGGCCTTCCGCACCGGTGAGATCATCGCCGCGGTGCACGAGTGCCGTGAGCGGGGTGTCGTGTTCCTCGACACACCGGACAGCTACTACGACATGCTCGGCGAGCGGCTCGGCGGTCTGCAGGCCCAGGTCGAGGAGCTGCGCGAGACCAAAGTCCTGGCTGACCGCGATGAGTGGGGTGACCTGCTGCAGATCTTCACCCGCTCGCCCTACCCGCGCAACACGCTCTTCTTCGAGCTGATCCAGCGCAACGGTTCGCGCGGTTTCGGCAGCGCCAACATCCGAGCCCTGTACGAAGCGGTGGAGCGCGATCGGCTGACTTCGTGATGGGTACGGAAGGCCCCGGGGCCACCGGACTGTTCACTCTGAAGGACTACGAGACAGCCGCCAAGGCCCGGTTCGACCACGGGAGTTGGGACTTCATCGCCGGTGGCGCCGGCCAGGAGCGTACCCTGACGGCCAATCTGGCGGCGTTCGACCGGGTGCGGTTGCGGCCGCGGGTGCTGTCCGGATCCGGGGTTCCTGTGACCAGGACCACGGTGCTGGGCGGCAGTTGGCCGGCGCCGATAGCGGTGGCGCCGATGGCCTATCACACCCTGGCTGATCCGGAGGGCGAGGTGGCCACCGCGCGGGCCGCCGGCCGGGCCGGACTGCCGCTGGTGGTGAGCACCTTCGCCGGCCGGACCTTCGAGTCCATCGCCGAGGCCGCCAGTGCGCCGCTCTGGCTCCAGGTGTACTGCTTCCGGGACCGTTCCACCACCCGGCAGCTGGTGGAACGGGCCGAGCGGGCCGGCTTCGAGGCGCTGGTGCTCACCGTGGACGCCCCCCGGCTCGGCCGCCGGTTGCGCGACCTGCGCAACGACTTCCGGCTGCCGGACGGGATGGTGCCGGCCAACCTGGCCGGCGGCGACTACGCCTCCCCGAGCGCACACGCGCTCACCGAGTTCGATCCCGCGCTCGACTGGTCGGTCATCGACTGGCTGCGTGAGATCAGTGCACTCCCGGTGCTGGTCAAGGGAGTTCTGAGCGGGGTCGACGCCCGGGCGGCACTGCGCGCCGGGGTCGACGGGATCGTGGTGTCCAACCACGGCGGCCGCCAACTGGACGGTGCCCCGGCCACTCTGGACGTGCTCGCCGAGATCACCGCGGCAGTCGGCGGGGTGTGCCCGGTACTGGTCGACGGCGGCATCCGCCGCGGTGCCGACGTGCTGGCCGCCCTGGCCCTGGGCGCTGACGCGGTGCTGCTGGGCCGTCCGGTGCTGCACGGCCTCGCGGTCGGTGGCGAGAACGGCGCGGCGCACCTGCTAGAGCTGATCACCGAGGAGCTGGTCGAAGCCATGGCACTCACCGGGACCCCGTCGGTTGCCGAGGCGGGTCCCGCGCTGGTCGGCGCGGAACCCGAAGCCACCCCGGCGCCGAGCGCGGCTCGGACCACGCCGGCCGCCGGGCTGCGCAAGGCCGAGCTGCACGGCAGTGTCAGTGACCCGGTGCTGGACACCATGAACTTCCTCAACGAGGTCACCACCCGCTATCCGCAGGCGATCTCGTTCGCCCCCGGCCGCCCGTACGACGGCTTCTTCGACACCGAGCAGATCTTCACCCATCTGCGGCGCTACCTCGACCACCTGGAGGAGCAGGGCGCCTCGCCCGGACAGGTGCGCTCCGGGCTCTTCCAGTACGGCCCGACCAGCGGCCAGATCCGCGAGCTGATCGCGGACTCGCTGCGCAAGGACGAGAACACCGACGTCGCCCCCGAGTCCATCGTGGTCACGGTGGGGTGCCAGGAGGCGATGTTCCTCGCCGTGCGGGCGCTGATCTCCGGACCCGAGGACGTGCTGCTGGTCTCCAGCCCCTGCTACGTGGGGATCACCGGCGCGGCCCGACTGCTGGACGTCACCCCGACCGCCGTGGCCGAGCGCGAGTCGGGCTTCGACTGTGCCGATCTGGAAGCGGCCGTCCTGGCCGAGCGGGCCCGCGGCCGTCGTCCCCGGGTGTTCTACGTGATCCCCGACCACTCCAACCCGTCCGGCACCACGATGCCGCTGCAGACCCGGCTCGACCTGCTCGACCTGGCACAGCGTCACGACATCCTGGTGCTGGAGGACAGCCCGTACCGGATGGTCAGCCCGGGGCAGCAGTTGCCCACGCTGAAGTCCCTGGACCGTCACCGGCGGGTGGTGCAGCTGGGATCGTTCTCCAAGACGCTGTTCCCCGGCGCCCGGGTGGGCTATGTGGTGGCCGACCAGACGGTGGTGGATGCCGACGGCCGCGCCGGCCTGCTGGCCGACGAGCTCGCCAAGATCAAGAGCATGGTCACGGTGAACACCTCGGCCGTCAGCCAGGCCGTGGTAGCGGGCATGCTGCTCGCGGCCGACGGTCGGACCTCCGAGCTGAACCGCGAGACCGCCGCCTACTACGGCGACGCGATGCGGGTCACCCTGGAGGAGCTCGCCAAGCAGTTCCCGGCCGCCGAGCGGGAGGCCCTCGGGGTGCGCTGGAACGAGCCCACCGGAGGCTTCTTCCTCAGCCTCACCGTACCGTTCCGGGCCGACAACGCGGCGTTGATCCGCTCGGCCGAGGAGTTCGGTGTGATCTGGACCCCGATGTCCTACTTCTATCCGGACGGCGGTGGCGAACATGCCGTCCGGCTGTCCGTCAGCTACCTGACGCACCAGGGGATTGCCGACGGGGTTCAGCGGTTGGCGCAGTTCATCAAGTCCCAGTCCCGGACGGACCGCGACTGAGCCGTCCGCGCCCGAACCGGCGGGGGCTGCCCGTGCCGGCGCCGACCTTCACCTGCTGGTCGATCACCGAGGCGCTGCTTCTGGCCCGAGCAGTACGGCAACCCGGACCACCCGGCCTCCTGCCGGGTGGTCGCCCGGCGCTCCGGCACCGAGGCCACCCGCGAACTGCGTGCCCGGCTTGGGCGCCCGGGTCGACGGCCGGGCGGGCGAACAGGCTCGTGCGAGGCCCCCGTGTTGTCAGGGGGACCGTCAGTACTTGGCGAGGAACTCGGTGATCGCGACGTTGACCGCCTCCGGTCGCTCCAGGTGCCCCAGGTGTCCGGCATCGGGGATCTCGACGAAGTCGCAGCCGGGGATGGCGTCGGCCACCTCCGCGACCAGGTGGGGCGGGCAGATCAGGTCGTCGGCGAAACCGATCGCCCGGCACGGCGCCGTGATCGCGCGCAGCGCCTTGCGCCGGTCGCCGGTCTGGGTTGCCCAAGCCTGGCCGTCGGCGGTGTTGCTGCCGTTGCCGGTCAGTTCGAGGATGTCCAGCCAGGAGCGGATGGCGGCGTCGTCGTTCAGCGAGGAGGGGGAGAGCATCTCCAGGACGGTGCGGACCGCCTCGTACTTGGGCGGCAGTCGGACACCGTTCTCCCGCATCAGCTGTTCGCTCTCCAGCATCGCCCGGCGCATCGCGTCGGACCGGGCCCTGGTCGCCATCAGGACCGCCGAGCGCACCAGATCAGGGGCCTCGACGGCCAGCTCCTGGGCGATCATGGCTCCCATGGAGTACCCGACGATCCGGCACGGGCCGAGGTCCAGCGCCTCGATCAGCCCCTTGGTGTCAGCCACCATGTCGGCCAGCGAGTACTTGCCCTCCGGTGCGTCCGAGCCGCCGATGCCCCGGTTGTCGAAGACGACCGCCTGGTAGCCGGCCTGGATGACGGCCGGAGCCTGGTGCATCGTCCAGACACGGCCCGCGGCCCCCGAACCCATGATGAACAGGACGGGTTCGCCGCGGCCCGAGCGCTGGTACGAGAGGCGGATGCCGTTGCTGCTCACCTGGGGCATGGTGTCGGGACTCCTGGGGGAGAGGGAATCGAGGTGGAGGAGGCCCGTCGATACGGGTCCGCTGCACCCACCTTGGCACCGCCGCGGCCCCGGAGGCCAGGCATCCGAGGAACGGCCGGGTCCGCTCCGCCGGAATCCCCGACTCGCGCAGGGCGCGCGACTCACCTGCGACGCGTAGCGCCGCGACAGTCGCACGGCGTTGTCGGAAAGGTGGAACAGACTGGACCGTTCATGCCGGACGGTCGAGCCTGAGCTCCGAAGAGCGCCTCCGAATCGGGCAGCCACCCGCGGATCCGACAGCAACGGGCTGTCGCAGCACGGTTGTTCACGGGTCACGGCTTGACATCGGCGCCAGCGATGCGGTCCCGCTCGCCGGGCGACCGGATGTTCAACCGATGGTGTGCGGCAGTTGGACACCCGCGCGCACTCGTCCGGGAGCGCACACCCTTGCGTTCCAGCACTTTTGCACCATCTGGGTGTTCAGGGTCCGCGTGCACTGCGCCACTTACCGAGCGACGAGGGTTGGGGCATAGTGGTCGGCGGCCTCGCCATGATCCCTGATGCCGACGCAACCGATGCCGATGATGCGCGTCGCGAGCGGTCCGGCCCGGACGGCGACGCGAGGCGGCCGGCCGCATCTCGGCTGAGGCAGGAGCCGGAACGGTGCGCAGCACCCCCGGATCAAAAGTGACTGACGGAGCAGCAGCCTAGGGGAACACCATGGATGACGATCTCGGCGGCTACCAGAGCCTGGGGGCTGCCTTCGACGCGCGGATCGCGCCTGACCCGGAGAGAGCCGTTCTCACTGTCTCCCGGGGCGCTGCCGGGGAGGACAACGGGAGCCTCGGCCTCACGGAGCCGGTGCGGCTCACCCCGTCGCGCGAACCGGACCCCAGGGTGCGGCGCCTGGCGGCGGGAGGCCTCACGTGACCGCCACCCGCGCGGACGCCGGGATCGAGGCGGCCCTCGACGAAGCCCTGGGCATGCTCGACGAGACGGCTCGCCGGTCCGTGGAACTCGATGAGAACGAGCAGTTTCCCGCGGACTTCTGTTCCCGCCTCGATGGGTTCGGCATGCCGGCCTACTACGTGCCGACCGAGTGGGGCGGCGCGTTGTTCGACCACGAGGAGATGATCCGGCTCTGGCGCACCGCCGCTCGCCGTGACATCAGTGCAGTGACGGCCCACGCCAAGACGTACCTGGGCGTGGCCCCGGTGTGGATCGCCGGTAGCCCGGAGCAGGCCAGGGCCACCGCCGACGCGGTGATGTCAGGCCGCCCGGTGGCTTGGGCGCTGTCCGAGCCGGAGCACGGCGCCGACCTGTTGAGCGGCTCCGTCACCGCCACGGCGGAGCCTGACGGCTACCGTGTCGACGGCGTGAAGTGGCCGATCAACAACGCCACCCGCTCCAGCTGCGTCACTCTGCTCGCGCGCACCGGCCGGGGCGGCTCCGGGCGTGGCCAGAGCCTCTTCCTCGTGGACAAGTCGGTTCTGCAGCCGGGTACTTGGCGCACCCTGCCGAAGGTGATGACGCACGGCATTCGCGGGATCGACATCTCCGGCATCGAGTTCGACGGTGCGCTGCTGCCGGCGGACGCATTGATCGGCCCGGAGGGAAGCGGCCTGGAGACGGTGCTGCTCGCGCTCCAGTTCACCCGGACGATGTGCACCGCACTCTCCCTCGGCGCCGGTGAGCACGCGCTGCGACTCGCGGCCCGGTTCACCGCGGCGCGCGTGATCCAGAAGCGCCCGCTGACCGAACGGCCGTTCCCTGTCTCGGTCCTGGCCCGCGGCGCTGCGCTGCTGACGGCTGCCGAAGCGACCTCGCTGGTCGCCGGCCGTTCGATCCACAGCCTCACTGCGGAGATGAGTGTGACCTCGGCAGTCGCGAAGGCACTCGCGCCCACCCTGGTCGACGACACGCTCGGGGAGCTCGCCGAACTGCTCGGCGCACGTTCCTTCCTCTCCGACGTCTACGAGTACGGCGCGTTCCAGAAGGTGTGGCGTGACCACCAGATCGTGGCGGTGTTCGACGGCAGCACCCCGGTGAACCGCGCCGCCCTGGTGCAGCAGTTCCCCAAGTTGGTCCGTGGCTTCGCCGCCGGCACCGTCGATGCGGAGGGACTGGCCGAAGCCGTGTCGGTCGGCGGCCCGGTCCGGCCCGTCGACCGTGGCGCACTGACCATGGTGTCCCGGCAGGGATGCTCGGTCGTGCAAGCACTGCCGGCGCTCGTCGAGTCGATCGGCGGCAAGCCCGCCCCCACCGGGCTCGCCGACCAGTCCGTCGCACTGCGCGCCATGGCCGAGTACCTGCACGGCCGGATGGCCGAGGTGGCGCCCGCCGCCCGTCCCGCCATGGCCGCCTACGAGTTGGCCGCCGCCTATGAACTCTGCTACGCGGGTGCGGCCTGCCTGCACCTGTGGGCCACGGGTGAATCCGAGCACGCGGCGGAACCGCTGTGGCAGGACGGCCTCTGGGTGCGGGCCGCGCTGCGCGCCCTGCTGGCCAGGCTCGCCGCGGTACTGCGGGTGCCACAGCCGGTTGCCGCGCCCGGCGACGACCGGCTCGACGGCGCGCTGGCCCGTCTCATCGTCGACGCCGCGACCACCGGTGCCCCCGTCACCCCGTTCGGGGCGCCGGCGCCGCGGTCGCTTCAGCAGGGGAAGGACTCGCGTGAGCGCTGAGAAACTGGACGCACTGTTCGGCAACCCACGGGATGCGGACAACCCGGTCGGCTACGCCGCCATCCTCGCCGCCGACGAGCGGCACGAGATGCTCGCCGAGGGCGAACGCCTGCTGGACGCCTACGGCATGAACGCCGAGTTCGTGCCCGCCGCGTACGGTGGCCGGCTGGTGCGGGCCGACCGGCTTGCCGAAGTGCAGCGGGAGCTCTGGCGACGCGACCCCTGCCTCGGCCTCGGCTACGGCTTCAGCTCCCTTCTCGGATCGGTCAACATCTGGTCCGCGGGCACGCACGAGCAGCGCACGAAGGCGTCCGAGATCCTGCTGAGGGGCGGCCGGATCGCGGCCGCCTTCCATGAACTCGACCACGGCAACGACTTCGCGCAGGCCGAATGCGCTGCTTCTCCGAGCGACGACGGCTGGCTGCTGAACGGACGCAAGGAGATCGTCACCAATCTGCGCCGTGCCGAAGCCATGGTGGTCTTCGCCCGGACCAGCGAGGCCGCCGGCAGCCGCAGCCACAGCCAGTTCTTCGTCACCCGGGCCGAGTTGCCGGCCGACCGCGTGCTGGATCTGCCGCGGTTCCCCAGCTCGGGAATGAACGGAGTGCAACTCGGCGGACTGCGGTTCTCCGACTGCCCGATCCCCGGCGACGCGATGCTCGGCCGGCCCGGTCAGGGCATCGAGAACGCCCTGCGGGCCTACCAGCTCAGCCGAGTGGTGCTCCCGGCCGTCATCGTCGGTCCGTTGGACACCGCCCTGCGTCTGGCGCTGGAGTGCGTGCACGAGCGCCGCCTCTACGGTGGCTTCGCCGCCGACCTGCCCTATGTGCGCACCGCCCTCGCACGCGTTTTCGCCGACCTCCTGGCCATCGACGCCTTCTGCGGCGTCGGACTCCGGGCGCTGCACCTGGCCCCGGAGGCCACGCTGCTCTACGCGCCGGCGGTGAAGTACCTGACGTCACGGATCCTGCTGGATGCCTTCGAGGATCTGCGTGCGGTCATGGGCGCCCAGGGCTACCTCCGCGAGGGCTCCTACGCGATGTTCCAGAAGCTCGTCAGGGACGCCGCTCCGGCCACCTTCGCCCACATCTCGCGCTCCGCCTGCCTGGTGCTGATCCTGCCGCAACTGCCGCGGCTGGCGCGGAAGTCCTGGCTGACCGACCCGGCCGCCGCTCAGCAGCTGTTCGACCTCGGCGCGGATCTGCCGCCGCTGGACTTCGACCGGCTCGCCGTCGGCATGCTGTCCGGTGACGGGCTGATCGGCGTGCTGGCCGAGACCGCCGAGCGCGAGTCGGCCGGGAGCCCGGTCGGTCGGTTCGCAGTGCGCTTCAGGGACGAGGTGCTCGCGCTGCGCGACCAGTGCGCCGCACTTGCTCCCTCGGACCTCACGATCGGAGCCTCCCCGGAGGCCTACGCGGCGGCCGACCGGTACACCGTGCTGATCGCCGCCGCCGCCGCGCTCGCGGTCTGGCGCAGCGATGGCCGGCAGCAGGAGGCGGCGCTCCTCGGGATCCTCGACCGGCTCTCCGGACGCCTCGGTGGCGCCCCGGTGCTCACTCCGGACGAGCGCGCGAGTGCCGAGCAGGCACTGTTCGACATCGCTGTCGAGCGCTTCCAGGACGGGCGGCTCCTCGATCTGTCCGCACGTCGTGTTTCGGGATGAGAGAGGGAGTTCGATGACTGACAGGGGAGTGGG
>NZ_JZWY01000289.1:0-28344 GCF_000966955.1 Streptomyces sp. NRRL S-495 | reverse complement strand
CCCCCACCCACCCCCCGACAACCCTGCAGCGAGCACCCCCCGACGTGCTGTATTGTTTTCCTCGTCGCCGGGACAACCGGCCGACAAGGTCGAGAAACCCGAAGCAGAGCCCCCCAGGCTCCGCCCGGGCCACGAGACCACGGGACGTGGCGCAGCTTGGTAGCGCACTTGACTGGGGGTCAAGGGGTCGCAGGTTCAAATCCTGTCGTCCCGACAGTGATGTCGGTTGTCAGAGCCGGTACTTGGGAAACCAGGTGCCGGCTCTTTCTGTTGCTGCGACGGCCTGGTGGTCGCATGGCGGTCACCGGGCCACATCGGCCATGGCGTCGACGGTTCTTCTGTTCGTGCCTGCTGGTAGGCGGACGGTTGCCGGTGGGGGCGTGGGTGCTGGCGCCAAGGGCGCCGGGCTCGGCAGAGCCGGTAGACGCGTCCTCTGTCTCGGTCGGGGTTCGGTGAGCAGCGCATGGTGATCGCCTCGAAGGGTCGAGCGCGCGGAGTCCTTCTCTTCCCAGCGTGCGCCCGCAAGGCGACCACCCCTGCGACCGCCGGCCCACGAAGATGCGGCTGACCTGAGGTTCTCCCTTGGCCTGTGGCAAAGGGAGAACCAGCCGGTCGGCGGCGTGTCCGTTCGTGGGGCGGTGGCTCGGACGAGGCGGTCGCGGTGGTAGGTGCGCAACGCGGCGTCCGACAGTTGGCCGAGGGCGCGGGCCAGGCCGAGCAGGACGGAGGTGCCGGTGGCCGCTGGCAGGGTGACGACGCGGGTGGCGAGGTCGCCCTCGCCGGTACCCCAGGTGGCGATGAGCTCGCCCCGATCGGGGTCGACGCTGTAGCGGGCCAGGTGCGACCCTCCGGTCTGCCGGTACCTCGCTCGGCCGCAGGCCATTCTGACGCATCGACAGGTATCGGCATTGCCCTTGGGTGCGGTGGTCGGGGCGTACGGTTTCGGGAAGTTTCACATGTCGCATCGGCGCCGTGCGGGTGTTCACCCGTTGTGAAGTTGTGCTCAGGGTCGTGCGGGGGCCGGCGGTCCTGGTCGGCATGGCCTGCCTCGACGGGCTGGTGCTGCTGCTCGCGGACTGTCTCGTGTCCACCGGAAACAGGAGCATGGACTCGGGGAGGGCGAAGCCCTCCGACGGCGGTTCGCGCAGAGGCCAGAACCGGGACACGGATGGACCAACCGACCATGACCGGCGGACATACGGTGACGACCGGAGTCGACCCCGCCTGCCCGTGCGGCCCGGTCCATGCCCCACCCGCCCCCGTAGGGCGCGCCGCGGCATCCGCCTTCCCCGGCGGACGACTGGTGGATGTCGACGAGCAGCGGCCGACCCGCCCGGAGCACTCCGGTGTGCCGTCGGTGGCACAACGGACCCCGGCGCATCGGGTGGTGCGCTCCGGGATCAGAGGAGAGAACGACATGACGGACGACCACGGCCTCCCGTGGAGGTTCACTCGCTCCGAGACCGCCCGCGCGGAGGCGTTCAGCGACGGCGTGCTGGCCATCGCCGTGACCATCCTGGTCCTCGGGCTCACGGATCCGCCCCACGAGCCGGGCGGACTCGGGCTGGCTCTGCTCCGCCAGTGGCCGGTCTACCTCGGCTACCTTGCTTCCTTCAGCTATGTGGCGGTCATCTGGCTGAATCACCATCAGGCCTTCGCGCGGATACGTGCCATGGATCGCGGGCTGCACGCGGCCAATCTCCTCCTGCTCTTCACCACTGCGGCGCTCGCCTTTCCCACCGCGGTGCTGTCGGGCGCACTGCAGAACAGCGTCTTCGATACCGACGCTCGCGTGGCCGTCGCACTGTACGCCGGGATCGCGGCAGGCATGTGCGGCAGCTGGATCGTGCTCTACGGCCATCTGAACCGGCGTCCGGAGCTGCTGCACCACGCTGTCGAACCCTCCTACGTCGCTCACGGCAGGCTCCGCTCGTGGGCCGGCATGGTGGCATATCTCCTCGCCGGTGCGGTCGGTGCGCTGACCACCCCGGTCGCCGCACTCGCCGTGTTCGTCGTGCTGCCGGTCTTCTACTTCCTGACCAGCGAGGGGTTGCGGCTGCCCGGTCGCGGCCGACGGGACGGGAAGCGCCGGAGGTAGGCGGCTGATTCCGGGCATCGTGCCGAGCATCTCGTCACGGTCCTGGCCCGGCTCCGGCCCGGTCGTGCTTGTCGGCCACTCCTACGGGGGTGCGGTCACCTCCAACGCCGCCGTCGGCCGGGAGAACGTGAAGGCGCTGGTGTTTGTCGCGGCGTTCGTGCCGGAGGCGGGCGAGAGCATCGGTGAGCTGTCCGGCCGGTACCGGGCTCCACCGCTGGGTGGGACGATCGAGCCGGGGAAGCCTCCGGACGGCACCGCCGACCTGTACATCGCCCAGGACAGGTATCGCCGACAGTTCGCCGCGGGCCTCGGCGTCGAGCAGGCAGCCCTGGACGCCGTCGCTGAGTGCCCGCTGCGCGACGTCGCCCTCGACGAGGCCTCTGGCGAGGACATGGTGCGAAGCAGCTTGCGGCCGTGACAGAGCCACGGCGGCCAGATCCGTACGTTCCCGAGGCCGGCCGGACTCCGGAGGTCCTCCCAGAGGAGGCCACGGGAGATCCGCCAGGTCTCCATGCTCGCCGTGCGGCCGAGGAAATTGAAGTTCCACCCTGCGGTTGGGCACCTGGAGACTGGGACATGTGAGCCCGGAGGGCTGCGGGGCTGGGGCAAGCAGGACCGCAACGACCGGGGCGAAGGCCTGCCCGGCGAGCTGACCAGCCCCGAGCGCGAGGAACTCACCCGGCTGCGTCGCCAGAACCTCGAGCAGCGGGTGGCGGTCGTGGATCCGCGCGGCGGGCACGAGAGAGGGGGAGGCGGAGGAAGTCACGTGGGTGGTCCTTTCGCGGCTCCCGCCGGGCAACGCCGGGCGCCGCCGAGCGACAAGGGCTCGGCGGCGCCCGGTGGTTGAACCGGTCAGGGCGGAAGCGGGCGACTCAGAGGAAACAGGGGTCGTCGAGTGCGGGGCCGCCGCCCTGTCCGGGTACCCATTGGCCGCGGGCCGCGCGCCAGTCGCGCTGCTCGTCGGAGTCGGCCGCCGCCTCGGCCAGCCGCTCGGCCTGCCGGACACCGGACAGGCTCGGCGCCGGGGTGGCCTGGTAGCCGCCGAAGCGGGCCACCGGGCTCCACAGCGGGACCACCGCCGGCAGCTCCGGGGCGAGGCCCTCGTGCTCCTGGGCGCCGTACACGATACGGCCGCCGACCACGGTGAGCACCGACTCGATGTGCGGGATGTCCGCCTCGGGGACGGTGAGGTAGTCCGCGCTGAGCACCGTGAGGTCGGCGTAACAGCCCACCCGAAGACGGCCCTTGACCTCTTCCTCGCCGGTGAGCCGGGCGCCGCCGAGGGTGTACAGCTCCAGCGCCTCCTCGCGGCTCAGCCGGTTGGCGGCCGGGCGGAGCGCACGTCCACTGACGGCCCGTCCGGAGACCAGCCAGTGCAGGGCCACCCATGGGTTGTAGGAGGAGACCCGGGTGGCGTCGGTGCCGGCGGCCACCGTCAGGCCGCGTTCCAGCATCGCCCGCACCGGTGGGGCGTCGGCGGCCGCGGCCGCGCCGTAGCGCCGGACGAACGCCTCGCCCTGGAAGGACATCCGGTTCTGCACCGAGACGGCGCCGCCGAGCGCCGCGATCCGCTCCAGGCTCGCGGTGGAGACCGTCTCGGCGTGGTCGAAGAGCCAGCGGTTCCCACCGGGGAACAGACCCTCGGTGGCCAGCCGCTCGAAGACCGCCAGATCGCGGCGGATCGTCTCGTCGTAGCTCGCGTGCAGCCGGAAGCCCCAGTCGTGCTCCATCAGCAGGCGCACCGCTTGCTCGAACCCGGCCTCGTACGGGCCGAGTTCGGGGCGCGGCTCGGAGAAGTTCTCGAAGTCGGCGGCCGCCCAGGTGAGGTTCTCCCCGGCTCCGTTGAGTCGCAGCCACTCGTCCCCGTCGCCGGGTCGGACGGTCTCCACCCAGCGCCGTAGGTCGTCCAGCTCCTGCCCGGCGGTCTGCGGGAAGAGGTGGTAGGCGATCCGGAGCGTCAGCTGGCCGTTCTTCGCAAGCTCCGTGACGGTGCCGTAGTTCTCCGGGAAGCTCTGGAATCCGCCCGCCGCGTCGATGGCGGAGGTGAGCCCGAAGCGGTTGAGCTCGCGCAGGAAGTGCCGGGTGGAGGCGGCCTTGTCGGCCTCGTCCAGGGTCGGAGCCTTGGCAAGCGTGGAGTACAGCAGCAGGGCGCCCGGTGCGGCCAGCAGCATGCCGGTCGGCTCGCCGTCGTGAGCGCGCACGATCTGCCCGCCGACCGGGTCGGGGGTGTCCCGGGTGAAGCCCGCGGCCCGCAGTGCCGCCCGGTTGAGCAGCGCCGACTGGTACAGGTGCAGCACGAACACCGGGGTGTCGGGGGCGGCGGCGTTGAGTTCGGCAAGGGTGGGCAGTCGACGCTCGGCGAACTGGTCGGCGGACCAGCCACCCACCACCCGGACCCACTGGCCCGGCGGGGTGCGCTCGGCCTGGGCACGCAGCATGGCCAGCGCCTGGCGCAGCGTGGGCACGCCGTCCCAGCGCAGTTCCAGCACGTAGTTGAGGCCGCCCCGGATGACGTGCAGGTGCGAGTCGTTGAGGCCGGGGACGGCGCGCCGGCCCAGCGCGTCGACCACGCGGGTGTGCGGGCCGACCTGCGGCAGGACGTCGGCGTCGTCGCCGACGGCGGTGATCAGTCCGGCGCGGATCGCGACCGCGCTCGCCCGGGGGCGCAGGGGGTCGCCGGTGTACACCTTGGCGTTGCGTACGACCAGATCTGCGGTGTGCTCAGGGGAGTGGCCGGGGGCCGGCGGGCCGGGACGGATCCCGGCGACGGGCATGCTCGACATACGATCTCGCTTTCGGGGAGCAGGGGAGGGGATCAGAGGAGGGGGGTGGGGGAGCGGCCGGTCAGCCGCCGATGAAGGTCAGCAGTTCTTTGTTGACCTCGGTGGCGTGCGTCCAGATGAGACCGTGCGGGGCACCTTCGAGCACCACCAGGCGGGCGCCCGCGATGGCCTTCGAGAGTGGGACGGCGGTCGAGCGCAGCGGCAGGGTGCGGTCGGCGTCGCCGTGGATGATCAGGACGGGGACGTCGATCTTCGGCAGGTCCGCACGGAAGTCGGTGAGCCAGGTCGGGACGCAGTCCGCGGTCGCCTGGGCGGAGGCCGAAACGCCGACGTTCCAGCTGTACTGGACGACCTGGTCGCTCACCCGGTCGCCGCCGAGCACGTCCACGTTGTAGAAGTCGGCGAGGAAGCCGGCGATGAAGGCCGGGCGGTCGGCGCGGATGGCGCCCCGGATCTTCTCGAAGACGGTGCCGCCGACACCGCCCGGGTTGTCATCGGCCTTCGGCAGGAACGGCGGCAGCACGCCGAGCATCACGGCCCTGGAGACGCGCTCCGAGCCGTAGGTGCCGAGGTATCGGGTAACCTCGCCGCTGCCCATGGAGAAGCCGACGAGCACCACATCGCGCAGGTCGAGCCGGGTGAGCACGGCGTCGAGGTCGGCCGCGAAGGTGTCGTGGTCGTAGCCGAAGGAGGGCTTGTCGGAGGCGCCGAAGCCGCGGCGGTCATAGGTGATCACGCGGTGTCCGGCGGCCAGCAGCGCGGCCTCCTGCTTCTCCCAGGACGCACCGTTGAGCGGCCAGCCGTGGATGAGCACGACGGGCCGGCCGGTGCCGTGGTCCTCGTAGTACAGGTTGATGACGCTTGAGTTCTCCTCGTCGACGGGGAGGAAAGGCATGGGTGCACTCCGTGAAGGTGTGGCCCTGCCGACAACGGAGGCCGGCATGATGGGGACTCGGTACGGACGAATCTAGGGAATCGGGGGGCGGCGGCTTTCCACTGCACGCACCGGGTCTGGCCCGTCCGGGCAGTTCCGGATCAGGCGCTTCGGCCGGTCGTTCTTTCGTCCGGCGGGGCGAGTGCGGTGCGGGAACAGCCCGGGGCCAGGTGGGGCAACGGTTGCGCGAACGCGGCTGGTCAGCGTTTCGGCGCGTGCCCGGGCGGTCCTTGGAGCCTACGAATCCGCATTCCTGATACCGCTTGAAAGGATCTCCGCCAGCACCCGGTCGAGCTCGGATCGCGCCTTGTCGTTCCAGAGCTCCTCGGCGGACTGCGTCCTGGCCACCACGTCGCGCACATGGGCCGAAGCCATCCTGACGACGCACCAGGACTGCCCCGAGACGAGTTCGACGTCCGTCTCGTCCTCGCCATGGGGCCGAACGCGTACATCTCCCTCGCCCGTCGGCAGGATGAGTCCGGTGGCGAGCAGATCCCGGCCGAACACCCAGGTCGCGGCCGGCGGATCGTCCTCGGCTGCGAAAAGGTCCATTCGAACTGCCAGCGCATCGTCCGGTGAATGCCGCACGCACAGGGTCAGTTCATGCCATTCGTACTCCGCTGTCATCAGTCTCGCGCTGATCGTCTTTTCGAGGGGGAGCTGCATTTTCTGTTCCTTTCGACTCCATGGAAATTACCGGTGTTCCGAATATCGTCGAGCCATCCCGCGCACGCATTCTTGACCGCCGGTGCACGCGATTCGGAAAGGAACGTGGCGCGGACGAAACGAGTTCGTCCGCGCCACGCCGTGCGTTCCGGTCAGCTCGTCGCCCGCACCGCGTCCCTGATCAGATCGGCGACCTGCCTGGGCTCCGACAGGGCGACGGCGTGGGAGGCGTCCGGGAGCTCGACGACGACGGACCCGGCCCGCTCGGCGCCGTAGCGCTGGACCTCCGGGTTGATCGCGCGGTCGGCTCCGGCCACCAAGGCCCAGGACGGCTTGACCTGCCAGGCGGCTGCGGAGGCCGCCTCGGTGAAGGCCGCGGCGGCGAGCGGGCGTTGGGCCGCCGCCAGGACCCCGGCGACATCCTTCGCCACGTCCGCGGCGAAGACGGCGGGGAAGGCCGCTTCGTCGATGGTGACCTCGACTGCGCAGTCACCGTCGACGAGCGGGTACGTCCACGTCTTCAAGTTGCCCGCCAGCGACGAGTCGGGGAAGCGTCTCTCCAGATCGCCGAGGCTCTCGCCTTCGTGGAGCACGTACGCCGCGATGTAGACGAGCCCGACGACGTTCTCCGCAGCGCCGGCCACAGTGATCAGTGCCCCGCCGTAGGAGTGGCCGACGAGCAGGACGGGGCCGGAGATCTGGGAGACGACGGACGTGAGGTAGGCGGCGTCGGAGGCGAGGCCGCGCAGGGGGTTCGGCGGTGCGATCACCGGGATGCCGCGGCTGCGCAGTTCCGAGATGACGCCTATCCAGGCCGCTGCGTCGCCGAAGGCGCCGTGCACGAGTACGACGGTGGGGGTCATGGCGGTTCTCTTCTCGGTGTCAGGCCGCGTGCGGGGCGTCAGTGACGGCCGAAGTCGCCAGGGACTGCCATTCGCTCGGGGTCATGCCGTACGCGCCCCTGAAGGTGCGGCTGAAGTGCGAAGGGCTGCTGAAGCCCCAGCGGTGCGCCACCGCTGCCACGGTGAACCGTCGGTTTGACCGGCCCAGCTCGACCCTGCAGGACTCCAGTCGGCGTCGCCGCACCCACTGGCTCACCGTGACGCCCTCGTTCTGGAAGAGCTTGTGCAGGTACCGGACGGAGATGTGGTGGGCGCGTGCGATCGATTCCGGTGAGAGGTCCGGGTCCATGAGGTGCTCTTCGATGAAGCACCGGATCCGGGACAGCATCTCGCCGCCGACCGTCGACGCCTCGGCCTCCTCGCCCTCCCTTCCGGTTTCGAGGAGCTCCATGAGCAGCACGGACAGGAGGTGGACGGCCGTACGGGCGAGTCGGTCCCCGGGGCTGGGCCGGCGGAGATCGGCTTTGTCGGCGAGCGCGGACAGGAAGTCCGACACCAGAGCCCCCAGCCCGTCGCCACCACGCACGGGAACGCCCACCACCTGGTCCAGTTCCGATTCCGTGACTCCCAGGTAGCCGCGGGGCACCCGGAAGAAGACCATCCGGCAGTCGTCGCCGAACTGCAGGAGGTGACGCCGGGCCGGGTCGCAGAAGACCAGGTCGTGGGGCTCCAGAACCGTTCTGACCCCTTCGCGGACGCTGGTCGCCGATCCGCGGACGTGCATGCCGAGGTAGAGGAAGCTCCCGTTCCCCTCGCTCGGTATTCCGGAACGGATCTCGACGAGCCAATCGGAAGCGGGCGCCGGCCGGATACCGGCCGGTTGCCGGACCTCCCTTTCAGGCGCGCGTGACATCACTGACTGAGCCATGAGAATTCCAAACCTTCGGTTCTTCGCGGGAGGGGGAGCCGTTCGCACGGCCGCCGGCGTGGACACGGAGGCCGGCCTAGGCCCTCGTGTCCGGTTCCTCGGCGAGGAACTTCTCCACCACCGCGTTGAACGCCGCGGGGTTCTCGAGGAACGGGAAGTGCGAACTCGCCACGTCGGACTTGAAGACATGGAGTCGGGCGCCGGGAATCTGCTGGGCGATGAAGCGCTGCGAGTCGGGGTTCACATGACTCCCCTCGCAGCCGATCACCAGGGTCGGCACGTCGATCCGGGGAAGGACGTCGCGCCAGTCCTGAGCGCAGTGGTCGAACAGCAGAGGTACGCCGGCGTAAGCAGGTGTCGAGGTGATCTCCTGCGCGACGAAGGCGAGGATCTCCGGGGCCGGGTCACCCGAGAACATGCCGCGCACGAAGTCGGCGCGCACCTTGTCACCCCCGGGGGCCGCGAGCGCGGCACCCAGTTCGAGCAGCTGCGACACGTCGAAGATGGCGCCGGACTGCTGCTGCTCCTGCCCGGTCGTCCAGGGCACGGCAGCGACGGCCGCCGGCTGGTCGACGGCGACGAGGCGCCGGATCCGTCCGGTGCCGTACTGGTCGATGAAGCTCCACCACACCGAGACGCCCATCGACCACCCCAGCGCGTCGAACCGCACCAGGCCGAGGTGGTCGACGAGTTCGAGCACGTCGCGGGAGAACCGAGCGATGCGGTAGCCGTGCTTCGGCTTGTCGGACAACCCGTGGCCCCGGAAGTCGACGGTGACCACACGACGCCCGGGAGACAGGTTCTCGACCTGGTGGCGGAACATCGCCTGCGTCTGGCCCCAGCCGTGAAGCATGACCAGGGGGATGCCATCGCCACCGGTGTCCCGGTAGGCGATGCGTGTCCCGTCGGTGGTGATCAGTTCCTGCATGACCTCTTCCTTCCCTGGTCACGGGCCTGTCGCCCGGCCCGCGCCGTCTCTCACATCTTCGATGACGGCCCTTCGTCACCACCACCGCGCGCTGTAGGAATCGGGTCGGAGATCCTTATCGCTTTGTCGAAGGGGCGAGGGCCGGTCAGGATCAGCCGGATCAGGCGGCCGTGTCGTCGCCCGTGGAGAGGAGTTCCTCGATCCTGAGCCCCAGGTGCAGCGTGAGCCGGTGACCACCGTCGTCGAGATCGAGTCCGGTGATCTCCTGGATCTGGCGCAGGCGGTAGTAGAGCGATGTGCGGTGGAGGCGCAACGCCTCGGCGGTCCTGGGGATCGATCCGGCGTGTTCGAGGAAGCACCGCAGGGTGTCCCGGAGCCGGTCGTCGCCGTGGGCCTCGTTCAGGGTGCGCAGCGGCTCGGGCACGAGGGAGGCGTTCAGTGCGTGTTCGGGGAGCTGGAGGAGGACGGCGAACTCCCCGAGCAGGTCCCAGTCGCCGATGCTTCGAAGCGAGGGGATCCGGCGTGCCGCGCGGGCCGCGACGAGGGACTGCTCGTACGACCGCCAGGCGTGCTGCAGGCCCAGGTGCCGCCCGCCGACACCGATGACCGGCGACGTCGACGGTTCCAGGAACGTGGCGAGTTCCTCGAGGACGCGGGCCGACTGGGTGGCGACCTCGGGCGGGGCGGGAGGCCGCTCACGCAGTTGGAGCAGGATCGCCCGGTCCTGGTCGACCGCGAGGACGCCGTGCGCCGAACGTGTCTGCCGGAAGCCCTCCAGAGCCCCCCACAGAGCGGCCTCGGGTTGCCGGACGGGCTCCGTGCCGCGGCCCAGCTTGACCAAGGTGACCAGGACGTGTTCGGCCTTCCCGAGCAGCCCGAGTTCCACGGCCCGCCGACGCGCGGCGGTGCGGGTGACGACGTCGGTGTCGACGAGTTCCAGGACCAGGGCCTGCTCGTCGTCCCTCCGGCTGTCGGCGCCGAGCTGCTCGACGTACATCTGAGCTGCCATCAGGCCGGCTGCCCGCCCGATGGCTTCGGTCTCCCCGTCGCCGAGCGTCATCCCGGGCGCCACCACCATGAGCAGCCCCAGGAGGTGCCCGCGCTCGCGCAGCGGCACGACGTAACGGGGCAGGAGCCCGAGGTCGTCACGGCCCTCGATGAATCCGGGTCCGGCCCACTGGGTCACTCCTTGGGCGAGTACGTAGCGGATGGTGGCGTTGTCGGCACGGCCCTGGAGCAGCGTGCCGATGCGTACCGGGTCCTCGTCGCCGAAGTGGCGACTCGTGCAGACCACGCGGACCAGCGGATCATCGATCGCGACGGACCGGCCGAGCTGCTCCGCGAGTTCGTCGACAAGCGCCTGAAGTCCAGGGCTGCCAGGGCGGGCCCGCTGGAGCCTTGCGGTCATGCGCTGTTCCTCTCTCGACCAACTGTTCCCTGCGGAACGCTTCCTTTCCGCAGCTGTTGATCATTTTGAGGAGGCGACGACGCCGACACATCGCACGAAAGGTCCATAGGGACGGCATCGGCAGGGGATGCGAAGTGATCACTCTCCGTTGTCGCGTCTCTCCACCAGCCGGGCCAGCTCCGCGCGGGAGCCGATGTCGAGCTTGGTGTAGGTGCGGCGCAGGTGCGAACCCACCGTGTGGGGCGACAGGGAGAGCTCCTCGGCCACCTGCGGGTTCGTCAGCCCCTGGGCCACGAGCCGTGCCACCCGGAGCTCCGACGCTGTCAGCTCGGGCCATTCCTTGGCCGGCCCGGCCGATGAGGGGCGTCGACGCACGCCGGCGGCCCGCAGGCGTCGACGGACCCGCGCGACGTGCCGCTCGGCACCTGACTGGGTGTAGAGGGCGAGCGCCTTGTCCAGGTACGGCACCGCCTCGGGCCTGCGGGTGGTCGCGAGCTTGCGTCCGACGTCCTCCAGCGCCGACGCCCGGGCGATCGGGCGTGAGCACCCCTCGTACAGCCGGACGGCGTGCAGGAGGTGCGCCAGATCGTTGTCGAGCAGCCCGCGGGCGTGCGCGGCACTGGCAGCGAGGATCGTGAAGTCCGGGTTGCGAGCGGCTCGCCGCTCGGCCACCTCGACGGCCGGGGCGGCCCGCTCGGATGCGCCGGCGCGCAGGGCCATGCGGACGAGGGCGGGAGTGTCCATCGGGTCGACCGGGCTCACCAGGGCCGACCGTTCCTCGGCGAGCGCCGCCAGCACCTCGTCGAGTTCAGCCACGGCGCGGTCGGGCCGGCCGTCGAAGTCCGCCAGCAGTACCAGCATCCAGGCAGCGACGCTACGGGCGAGCGGTGCGCCCGTACCCCGCACGCGCCGCGCCTGCGCCGTGCACCGCTGGGCGGCTTCGCGGTCGTCGGTGTGGATCGCCACTCGCGTCAGCGTGTACAGGAGCATGAGTTCAGCGAGGTCTCCGCTGTCGAACGCACCCCTCATGTCGGCGGCGGCTTCCGCCTCGGCCCGGGCGTCCGCCAGCCGCCCGGCGTCCAGGAGCACCCGAGCGCGGTGCATGAGCCACAGGCGTGCGGCCGCCGACTGGCCCTGGTGGCGGGTGTCGTGGACCCCGGCCTCGGCGAGCGCGAGCGCCTCCGCGGTGCGGCCGGCCACGGTCAGCAGCAAGCACTGCCACAGCGCCTCCGGGATCCAGACGGAAGGGGCGATGCCCAGGCCGGCCGCCAGGGCTGCCGCCCGGCTCGCCCGGCGGAGCGCCTCGTTCCAGTCCATCCGGTAGAAGCACAGGGCCGAGTCGACCACCATCATGGTGGCCTGGGCGATGCCGTCCCGGGCCGCGTCGGTGGCCTCCCGCGCCTCGGCAGCGGTCTGCTCCGCGCCCTCGGGGTCACCCGCCAGCGACAGGCCCAGGCACAACAGGGCGAGCAGTCGGGCCCGCAGTGCGGCCGGGATCCCGGGCAGTGCCGCCCCTGCACGGGCCTGGCGGACGGCCTCGGCGAAATCGAAGTGACTGGCGAGGCGCGCCATGGCGAGGCGTATCCGCGCCTCGTCGTCGGGCCTGAGATCACCGGCGGCCAGGGCCGACGCCCCCAGGTCGTGCGCCTGGGCCGGCTGCCCCATCTGCCAGAGCAGCGGGAGCGTCTCGGCGACGACCCTCGGCCCTTGCGACGGGTCCTCCGTGGTGAGTTCCAGGGCTCTGAGGCTGAGCTCCGCCGCCGCTCCGGGCGCGGTGGCCGCGAGATCGGCCGCGGCGGAACGTAGCCGTTCGACGGCCGTCCGGTCGCCGAGCCGCACGCCCACGGCCGGCGGCGCGTCGGGCCCGGCCGGGGACGCCGCACGCGCCGGCGGCACCTCGGCGGCATGGCTCTGCAGGGTTCGGCGCAGGGCGGGAGGGAGTCCGGCTTCCACAGCCTCACGGATCAGCTCGTGGCGGAACTCCAGACGGTCGCCCCTCTCGACGAGCAGACCGGAGTCGAGGGATTCCTGGATCGCGGTGATCAGCGTCGCAGGTGGTCTGCCGAGCAGCTCGGCCAGCAGCTCCACGGGGACGGGGCCTCCCACCACGGCCGTCGTTTCGACGAGTTCGCGGGCCGCAGTGGGAAGTCGGGCCAGCCGGCCCGCGACGGACGGCAGTTGCGTGAGGGGGAGGGATCCGGCCGTGAGCCGTGCTGTGTCGTTCTCGATCGTCACCAGCCCCTCGTCCCGTACCGCGTCGAGCAGTTCCTCGAGCAACAGCGGCACCCCGTCGGCGCGGCGTGCGACACGCAGGACGTCCGGGCCGGGCACCGCACCCAGGACGTCCTCCGCGATCCGGGCGACCGCCGGGTCGCCGAGTGCGCCCAGGGCCAGTTCGTGCGCCCCGGCCTGCCGAATCCGGTCCAGTGTGGTGCGGACCCGGGGAGGCACGCTCCCGTGGCGCACGGCCACCAGCCACAGGATCGGCTGCGCCGCGAGTGCGGCCGCGAGGGTGTGGAGGGTGAGCAGCGTCAGTTCGTCGCACCACTGGAGGTCGTCGAGGACGATGAGCAGCGGCCCGCTCCGAGCGGCCTCCCGCAGGCGGTCCCCCAGTTCCTGGAGCAGCCAGAACCGCTGGCCGGGCGTCGCGGCGAGGTCCCGTAGCCGGTCGGCACCCGCGAGCGGTTCCTCCCCCGCGAACAGCCCGTCCAGCAGCGGGCCGAGCGGCACGAACTGTTCGTCGGGGTCGGCTCCGCCCTGGAACACCCTCATACCGCGCCGTTTCGCGGACGCCGACGCCTCCGCGAGCATCCGCGACCTGCCGATGCCCGCAGGGCCTTCGACGAGGACGATCCCGCCCGTCCCCAGGGCCAGGGCGTCGAGCCGCGCCTCGACGAACGCCAGTTCCTCAGCCCTGCCGCGGACCGGTGTCCCCCCACCCTCGAAGTTCCCGAGGAAGGGCCATGTCGTCAATCGGTTCACACTCACTCCGCCGGCCGGGGCCGCACGGGACGGGGTCCGTCCAACGGCGGTACGGCGGATCAGTATGCGGCACGGCGGCTTCGCCCGGGCAGGCGGTGACCCGGACCGACCGGTCTCAGTCGAAGCGCAGGTCGGCGAGCTGCCGTTCGAGGGCGGTGACGTCGTCCTCGGGTTCGGCTCGGGCCGGGCGGTCGGCCAGGAGGGCGGCCAGCTCGCCGCCCGCCCGGCGGATGCGACCGGGCAGGCCGTCGGCGTACTCGTCTCCTCCGGATCCCCAGTCCGCGGACGCGGCGTACACCGCGGTGGGAACAACAGTGGCGCGCAGATACGCGAAGAGCGGTCGCATGGCGTGCTCCAGTACGAGGGAGTGGCGAGCAGTACCCCCTGTGGCCGCGACCAGGACCGGTTTGCCGGCGAGGGCGTCCGGGGCGATCACGTCGAAGAAGGACTTGAACAGGCCGCTGTAGGAGGCCGTGAACACCGGGGTGACGACGATCAGCCCGTCGGCTCCGGTCACCGCGGCGATCGCGGTGGCCAGGCGCGGTGCCGGAAAGCCGGTCACGAGATGGTTGGCGACATCGCCGGCCAGTTCGCGAAGCTCGACGACCTCGGCCGACACGACACGGCCCCGGGCGGCGAGTTCGTCGCGGACCGACTCGGCCAGCCGGTCCGCGAGCAGGCGGGTGGAGGAAGGGGTGCTCAACCCCGCGGAAACGGCGACCAGCTTCACGCGGCGCTCACCTCCTGCGCGGTCGCGGCGGCTGTGACCCGCGCCGCATGGGTGGGGGCGTCCGGCACGTCGGCCGGGCGTCCGATCGCGAACTCCCTGCGCAGTACGGGCACGACCTCCTCGCCGAGGATGTCGAGCTGCTCCAGGACCGTCTTGAGGGGCAGACCCGCGTGATCCATCAGGAACAGCTGGCGCTGGTAGTCGCCCACGCTCTCCCGGAAGGCCAGGGTCCGTTCGATGACCTGCTGGGGAGAGCCCACGGTCAGCGGGGTCTGCTCGGTGAACTCCTCCAGCGACGGACCGTGCCCGTAGACCGGCGCGTTGTCGAAGTACGGACGGAACTCCCGTATCGCGTCCTGCGAGTTCTTGCGCATGAAGACCTGGCCGCCCAGCCCCACGACGGCGTCCTCCGGGCGACCGTGGCCGTGGTGGGCGTACCGGCGCCGGTAGAGCTGCACCATGCGCCTGGTGTGATCGGCCGGCCAGAAGATGTTGTTGTGGAAGAAGCCGTCACCGTAGAACGCGGCCTGTTCCGCGATCTCCGGCGACCTGATGGATCCGTGCCAGACGAACGGCGCTACCCCGTCCAGCGGTCGGGGTGTCGACGTGAAGGCCTGCAGGGGCGTGCGGAACCGGCCCTCCCAGTCCACGACGTCCTCACGCCACAACCGGCGCAGCAGCGCGTAGTTCTCCCTGGCGAGGTCGATGCCCTGGCGGATGTCCTGCCCGAACCAGGGATACACCGGTCCGGTGTTGCCGCGCCCCAGCATGAGGTCGACCCGGCCCTCGGCCAGGTGCTGGAGCATCGCGTAGTCCTCCGCGATCTTCACCGGGTCATTGGTGGTGATCAGAGTCGTGGAGGTGGACAGGATCAGCTTCTCGGTGCGGGCGGCGATGTGGCCGAGCAGGGTGGTCGGGGACGACGGGACGAACGGCGGGTTGTGGTGCTCGCCGGTCGCGAAGACGTCCAGGCCGACCTCCTCGGCCTTGAGCGCGATGGCGACCATCGCCCTGATGCGCTCGTGCTCCGTCGGAACACGGCCATCGGTGGGGTCGGGTGTCACGTCCCCGACGGTGAAGATACCGAACTGCATGGTGCTTCCGTTCTCCTGAACCTGTCTGGATGCTGTGATCGCGGGCCCCGAAGCCGGACGACGCCTGTCGTCCGGCTTCGGGGCCCGCGGCAGCCGGGCCGGTCGTCCGGCCGCCGCGGGCGGGGTCACCCCGCGTGAACCGGCGGGAGCGGCCTCACTTCGCCAGGAACGTGAGGAGCGCGGTGTTGACCTCCTCCGCGTGGGTCCACAGCAGGCCGTGCGGGGCGCCGTCGATCTCGACGTAGTCGGCGGACGGGAGGGCCTTGTGGAAGGGACGCGCGGTACCTTCGGCGGGGAGGATGCGGTCGGCCGTGCCGTGCAGGATCAGGGCGGGGACATCGATGGCCGGGATGTCGGCACGGAAGTCGGTGTACCAGGTCGACGGCGCCGCCGAGGCCGCGAAGAAGCCGCCGCCGGCCGCGGTGTTCCAGCTGTTGCGGACGGCCTCCTCGCTGATGCGGCTGCCCAGGTTCTCGTCGAGGTTGTAGAAGTCGTTGAAGAAGGCGGTGTAGTACGCGTAACGGTCGGCCTTCACGTCGGCGACGATGCCGTCGAAGAACTCCTTCGGGGCGACGCCGTCCGGGTTGTCGTCGGTCTTGAGCAGGCACGGCTCCAGCGAGGCGAGGAAGGCGACCTTGGCGACGCGGGCGGAGCCGTACGCGGAGACGTAGCGGGCGACCTCGCCGGTGCCCATGGAGAAGCCCACGAGGACGGCGTCGTTCAGGTCGAGGGTCTCCATCACAGTGTTCAGGTCGGCCGCGAAGGTGTCGTAGTCGTAGCCGGTCGTCGGCTGGGAGGACCGGCCGAAGCCGCGGCGGTCGTAGGTGATGACGCGGTAGCCGGCGTCGAGGAGCGCGGCGCTCTGGCGCTCCCAGGAGTGGCCGTCGAGGGGGAAGCCGTGGATGAGGATGACCGGCCGGCCGGTGCCGTGGTCCTCGTAGTAGAGCTCGACGGCGGTGGTGTTCTCCTGGCCAACGGTGATGTACGGCATGGCTGTGTGTTCCTCGCTTCGGTTCGGCTGGTCCGCGCGTCGTCGCGGCGCGGACTGCCGTCACGCTATGGCGGGGGAGGCGCCGCCGATTGTCGTGCGGCGCCCCGGGCCTTGCCCGCCGGCGCAGAGTCCGCGGACGGGGCAGGGCCGGCCGGTTCGGCGTCGGCCTGCGCCAGTACCAGCCGGGTCAGGTGGACCCGTGAGTTCACCGAGAGCTTGCGGAAGATCGACGTCAGGTGCGTGTTGACCGTGTGCGGAGACACGACCAGGGCGGCGGCGGCCGACCGGTTGGTGTGCCCCGCGGCGATGAGCCGGGCGACCTTGCGTTCCGAGGCGGTGAGCGCGTCCCACCCCTGGATGGGGCGGGGGCGGGCCGGGTGTCGACCGGAGCCCGTCACGGCCCGGTCCAGTTCCGCCCGGACCCGGTCGGCCTCGGAGCCGGCCCCCGCGTGGGCGTACGCCTCGTACGCCCTCGTCAGGGCGGGTATCGCGGCGGCGTCTCCCATGGCCGACAGTGCGCGGCCGAGGTCGGCGGAGGCCGCCGCGAGGTGCAGCGGCCGGGGCCCGTTGAGGAGGATCCGGACGGACCGCTCCAGAAGGCCGGGATCGGCGTTCACCAGCGCCGCCGTGTGAGTGGCCGTCCCCTGTGCCGTCGGCACGGCGGTGTTGTGGGAGGCGTGGTCGGCCGCCTGGGCCGCGAGGTCCACGGCCAGAGCCCGGTCTCCGGCACGCAGGGCGATCTGCACGGCCTCGACGAACCGGGTGCGCAGAAGCCTCCAGCGGACGAAAGGGTGATCCCGCTGGGCGGACCGCAGCCGTTCGGCCGCCGCCGTGTGATCGCCGTCGGCGTCGGCGAGGAGGGCCTCCAGGTACTGGTGAGCGGCGTGGTTCCCCGGGTTCGGCCGGCCGGCCACCGCCGCCCTGACGACCTCGACGTGTTCCTCCGCGGCTTCGCGATCGCCACGCAGCAGCGCCAGCCAGCCCCGGTGGACGCGAACGTTGACCAGGTTCGCGGGTACGTGGATGTCCGCTTCCAGCCGCTCGGTGGTGACGAGGTCGGCCTCCGCGTCGTCGAGCCGCCCGAGCCCCAGATTCACGCCGGCCTGGGCCCACATCAGCATCGCGGGCCGCAGCGGGTCGTCGCCCGCCGTCCGCAGCAGGTGCCGGGCCGTGTCGAAGTCGTCCATGTGGACACGGGCAACGACCTCCTCGGGCAGGAACGCCGCGTCGAACGCGCTGAGCGCCGTGTGATGGTCGACGGCGGACGCGCACTCGCCCGCGTTGAGGGCGATCTCGCCGAGGCCCCACAGCGCGATGACGCGGGCCTCCCGGTCCTGCGCGCGCTCCGCCTCGGCGAACGCCCGTTCCGCGGTCTTGCGAGCGCTGCCGAGGTCGCGGCCGCGGGACTGGGCGAGCGCGAGTCGCGCGGTCAGCCGGGCGCGGACCGCCGGGTCGGTGACGACGCCCAGGGCGGCCGTCGAGCGGCGGGCCAGCTCATGGATGTCGTCGAGGTGCCACAGCGTGTCCCCGAGGACCGACTGCAGACGGGCGAAGACGTCCAACGGGGGCTGCCGGGCCAGGAGGACGTCGCCGGTCTCCCGCGCCCGGGTGTACCGACCCGCACGGGTGAGGGCGGTGATGGCCCGTTCACCCACGTCGAACTCCGCGGGATCGTGGGGCGGCACCAGTTCCATGGCGCGCACGGACAGATCGGCGGCGAGGTCGGGCATGACGGTGAGTACGTCCGAGGCGGCGCGGCCGAGCAGCCGGATCGCCTCCCGGTCACCCGGTTCGGCGCTCTTGAGCAGGTGCGGGACGGCGTCGACCGAGGTGCGGCCCGTCGCGACGAGCCGACTCGCCGCCTCCCGGTGCAGTGCCCGCCGCGCGGAGGGCGCGAGGTCGGCATAGACCGCCTGCCGGAGCAGATCATGACGGAACACGAGGCGTTCGCCGTCGTCCTCGATGAGCCCGGCGCCGATCGCCTCGTTCAGTTCACCGATGAGGCCCGAGGCCGGCCTGCCGCACAGGGCCGCAGCGTCGGCGAGGTGGAAGGCGCGGCCCAGGACCGAGCCGATCCGCAGGAGCTCGAGGGTGCCCGGTCGGAGTGCGGACAGCTTGCCGCGGACCCCGAGCACCAGCCGCTCCGGCGGCTCGGCCCCGTCCGCACCCGACGCCGCGATGCCGGTCAGCACCTCCGTCGCGAGGAACGGGTTACCGCCGGCCGAGTCGAGCAACCCGGTGACGCGATCCGGTACCGTCCCGCCGAGTACGTCCCGCGCCAACTCGGCGAGCGCCGCGCCGGACAGCGGCCGCAGCGCGAGCGTGGCCATCCGGGTGGCGCCCCCGCGCAGGTCCGGGTTCTCCCTCCCCGCGAGCAGCCAGAGAACCGGGGAGGCCAGCAGTCGTGCCGGCATGACGTTCAGTGCGAACCGGCTCAGCGGATCGGTCCACTGGACGTCGTCGATCGCGATCATTGTGGGCGCGTCCGTCGAGCGCTCCTCGAGCAGCCGGGCCAGCCGTTCGACCAGCCAGACGCGTTGGTCGTGGTGGCCCGCCAGGTGCGCGAAGTCCTCCGCGGCCAGCAGCGGCGGGTCGCCGTGCAGCAGGCCTGAGGCCAGCGAGGCCAGCGGTGCCAGCTCGTGCAGCTCCTCCGCGCGTCCCCGGCTGACGGCGAACCCGCTGGCGCGTGCGATCGAGACGGTCTCCTCCAGCAGGGCGGTCTTCCCGATCCCCGGCTCGCCCAGGAGCAGGGCGATCCCACTGCCGTCGCCGTCACGCACCGCCTCGACCATGGCCCGCAGCTGTTCCAGCTCGGCTTCCCGGCCGCGCAGACCCGGCCGGCTCAGCCGGGCGCCCGTGCTCATCTCCTGCGGTGTCATCCCTTGACGGACCCCGCGAGCAGACCTCGGGCGACGTGCCGCCGGAGGAGGAGGAACACCAGCAGCGGGACGAACGCCGATACGAACGCCCCGGCGGTGAGCCGCTGCCACTCGTTGCCGCGTGTTCCGGCCATTGCCGCCAGTCCGACCGTCACCGGAGCGGTCTCGGCGGTCCCGCCCGACAGCGTCATCGCCACGAGCAGGTCGTTCCACACCCAGATGAACTGGATGACCGCGAACGTCACCAGGACCGGGCGGGCCAGCGGCAGGACGATCCGGAGCAGCAGCGTCGCGTGTGACGCGCCGTCGACCCGGGCCGCTTCGATCAGGTCACGGGGCAGTCCGGCCAGGTGGTTGTGGAGGAGGAACACCGCGAACGGCAACGCGAAGACCGTGTGTGCGAACCACGCCTGGCTGAACCGAGCCGCTCCGGTGACGTTCCAGGCGGGCAGGAACAGCCATCCGCGGGAGAAGAGCCGCAGCAGCGGGACGAGCACCATCTGGATGGGCACGATCTGGAGCGCGAAAATGCCGACGACAAGCACGTCGCGCCCCTTGAAGTCGATCCACGCCAGGGCGTACGCGGCGAGGAACGCCAGCGTGAGCGGAAACAGCACCGAGGGCAGGGTGATGACGATCGAGTTGACGAGGTGGTCGGCGAGCCGGCCCGACGCGTTCCCGGTGCCGAACAGCACCTCACGGTAGTTGGCGAGCGTGACGCGGGGCGAGCCGAACACGGTCCACCAGCCAGTCGTCTTGATCTCGGCCTCGGGACGGAACGAGGAGAGGAACAGACCGAGCGTCGGCACGGTCCACACGATCGCGATCACCACGGCGGCCAGCGAGAACACACGGGACGACAGACGCTCCCGGACACCGCTCACCCCGCGCTCCGCTGCGCACGGACCTTGTAGGCCACGACAGGGGTGACGAGGAGGAAGAGCAGCACCGCGAGGGCTGCGCCGTGGCCGGTCCGGCCGTAGCGGAAGGACTGGTCGTACATCTCGTGGGCGATGACACCGGTGTCGAACTGCCCGGCGGTCATGGTTTTGACGATGTCGAACGCCTTGAAGGTGCCGATCACCTCGGTGAGGACGACGACGAGCAGCGTGGGTCTGATCGACGGCACGGTGATGTGCCGGAAGATCTGCCGCGGTGACGCGCCGTCCAGCCGGGCCGCCTCGATGATCTCGCCGGGAACCGCCGCGATCGCGCCTGCCAGCAGCAAGGCCGCGAAGCCTGCCTGGGTCCACACCATCGCCACGATGAGGAACAGGACGTTCCAGGGGGAGTCCACGAGCCACTGTCTCGGCTCGCCGCCGAACGCCACGACGAGTTCGTTCAGCAACCCGATCTGCTCCGCCCCGGCCGGCCGGTAGGCGTAGACGAACTTCCAGACCAGGCCGGCACCGACGAACGAGATCGCCACCGGCAGCAGGACGAGGGCCAGGGCGAGCGCCCGGAACCGCGACCGTACGACGGCCGCGGCGTAGAGGAGACCGATCCCCGTCACCAGCAGGGGCACGAGCACTACCCACGCCAGGGTGTTGCGGAGCGCGATCAGGGCCTCGGGGTCGGTGAACATCCACACGTAGTTGTCGACGCCGACCCAGGTGTCCCCTTCGTCGTCCATGAACGACAGGCCCAGGGTGTGCAGGCCGGGCAGCAGAAGGCCGACAGTGAGCAGCAGCAGGGCGGGGGCCAGCAGCAGGAAGGCCGCGCCGCGCCTCCGTACCGGCCCTCGGTGCAGCGCCAGGAGGATCAGGCCGACCACGGCCGAGAACACGACGACGCCCTGGAGAAGGTGGGCCAGCTTGGGCTGCTGAGCGACGACGTCGAACGACATCAGTGGCTCGGCCAGGACCGTTCGATGGCCGCCGCCACCGATTCGGTGTCCTTGCCGCTGATCCAGTCGACGGCTCCCTTCCAGAAGGTGCCCGCACCGACGGCCGCGGGCATCTGGTCGGAACCGTCGAACCTGAACTGTGTCCGGGGATCCTGGAGCAGCTGGATCGACAGCTTGTCGACCGGGCCGGCAGCGTCGGCCGGATCCACTCCCTTGTTCGCCGAGACGAAGGGGCCCTTCTTCATCCGCGCGTTGGCGAAGTCGGCGCTCGCCAGGTATTCCCGGAAGGCTCGCACCTCGGGGCGGTCGGAGAATGCCGTGGCGAACGTCCCTCCGCCCAGGACGGGCTTGCTGGTTGTGTCCACCCCCGGAAGGAGGAAGGCGAACACGTCCCCGTCCGGTCCGATCCGGGTGCCCTTCGGCCAGTGCTCGGCGTAGAACGACGCCTGGCGGTGCATCGCGCAGTCGCCGGAGAGGATCGGCGTGCCGCCGTCCTGGTAGGAGATCGAGGCCATCGAGCGGGCCGGTCCGTAGCCGCCGTTGGCATAGCGGTCGTTCTTGAGGACGGATCCCACCGTGTCCATCGCCCGGATCACCCGCGGGTCGTTGAACGGAATCCGGTGGGAGACCCACTGGTCGTAGACGTCCGGCCCCTGCTGGCGGAGCAGGACGTCCTCGATCCAGTCCGTCACGGGCCAGCCGGTCGCCTCGCCGGATTCGAGGCCCGCACACCACGGCCTGACCCCCGATGCGGCGACCTTCTCCGTCACGTCCATCAGTTCGGCCCAGGTGTGGGGGACGGCGAGTCCCCTTTCCCGGAAGAACTTCGGCGAGTACCAGACGAACGACTTCACGTTCGCGACCAACGGAGTGCCGTAGAGGGTGCCGTTCACGGTCGCGTAGCTGTTCCAGTCCGCCGACCAGCCCTGCTCCGCCAGCGACACCAGCTCCGCGCTCGCGGGTTCGAGCTTCCCCGCGCGTGCGAAACGCTCCAGGAGCCCGGGCTGAGCGAAGAACGCCACGTCGGGGGCGTGGCCGCCCTCGACCCGGAGTTGGATCTGGGCCTCGAACTCCCCGTTTCCCTCGTACTGGACGTCGATCCCCGTGCATGCGGCGAAGCCGGCCCAGGTCTCTTCGAACAGGTCTGCTTCCCGGTCCCGGCTGGGCGCGTAGACGGTGACGTGGGTCGCGGGGTGTTTGCCGTACCGCGCGTACGGCCCGCAGTCCCCGGCCTCGCCGGACGAGGTAGCGCTGGGAGGGGCGACGCATGCGGCGGCCGTGACGACGATGGCGATGACGGCGAGCGCGAGCCTCGCGCCGAACCTCATGGGTGTGCTTCCTCCGTTCGCCCACCGAGTGTTCTCGGGGGCGAACCGAAGCTATCAGCGTTCGAACATAATCAACCAATCGTTCGAGGTCAGAGGCTTGTGTGCCGGTTCCGAGCCCACACCGGGGGGTGGGCTCGGAACCGGCATCGGCGGCCCGGGCGGGTCAGCGGGTGACGGACCGGGCCGCGTCCTGGATCAGCGCGGCCACGGCCTCGGGCCGGGCGAGCATGACCAGGTGCGAGGAGTCGACCTCGACGGTGGTCATGCCGGCTCGCTCGTAGCCGTAGCGCTCCACGTCGGGGTTGATGGTCTGGTCGGAGGTGGCGACCAGGCCCCACGACGGCTTGCTCTTCCAGGCCGCGACCGGGGCCGCCTCGGAGAAGGCCCGCGCGGCCAGGGGGCGCTGGGAGACGGCGAGCACCGTGGCGAGCCCGGGGTCGACGTCGGCGGCGAAGAGAGCGGGGAACCTCTCGACGTCCACCGAGACGTCGGTGCCGGCCTCGGCGGATCCGATCGCGGGGAACGGCGTGAAGACGAGTGCGTCGGCGAGGCCGGAGTCGGGAAAGCGCCCCTGCAGCTCGCCCAGGCTCTCGCCCTCCTCCAGCGCGTATCCCGCCAGGTAGACAAGTGCCCGGACGTTCTCCTCCACGCCGGCAAGGGTGATGACGGCGCCACCGTAGGAGTGGCCGACCAGGATCACGGGGCCGTCGACGGCACGTATCACCGAGGCGATGTACGCGGCGTCCTCCACCAGGCTGCGGTTGGGCACGGCGGGAGCCACTGCCTTCAGGCCTGCGGCGGTCAGCTCCGGGATGACGCGAGCGAAGCTGGAGGCGTCGGCGAAAGCGCCGTGGACCAGCACGACGGTGGGTTCGGCGGATCGGGACATGGGGGAACTCCTGTTCAATCGTTGCTACCGCGCGGCCGCGGTGTTCATGGGTGCCGGATGTTCAGAGGGTTCGGCGCACGCCGGCCTGGCGTTCCAGGTTGCGGAGCTGGACCGCGAGGCCGCCCTCGACGGCGGCGTGGGCCGGCCCGCTGCGGCCGATGGGCAGGACCTCTTCGCTGCGCATGTCCTCCAGCATCAGGGCGAAGGCCGTGTACATCGCGACGAGCGCCACCACGAGGCCAAGGGCGCCGGACGTGCGGGTGAGCCATTCCGCGCCGGTGAGACCTGACAGACCGGTGGTCGCCCAGCGGGGCAGGGAGACCAGCAGGACGAGCCACAGCGCGCGCTTGGGCCCTGTCACGGCGGTCATCAGCACCCCGAAACACAGGAGCGCGAGGTTGAAGACGCCCAGCACGCGCAGAGCGTCGGGCGCGCCGCTGAACATGACGAGCCCGTAGGCCAGCCAACTGCCGGCGAAGACGCCCATCAGCGTCGCCGCGATGACGTCCCGGGCGCCGAACGCCAGGATGCTCACCAGGAGCTGCAGCGCGAAGGCCGGCAGCACGCACAGGGCGACGGCGCCGCGGGCCTCGGTCTCGAAGAGCCCGAGCTGCATGCACCCCGTCATCACGGAGGCGATCGCCACCGTGAAGAAGCCCAGCGGCATGGGTGAGGCGATGGGGCGGAGGTTGATCCGGGTCATCGACCGGAGGTCGGGTTCGAAGCGGCGTTCCGGGGGAGCGTCCGGCCGGCCGGCCTGTCCGCCGTCGGCGCCGCCGGTGGCGGAGGGGGAGGTCGTACTCATGGTGGGGTCTCTCGTTCGGTGCTCGAAGCGGAGGTGGGGCAGGCGAACAGGGCCTGCGGAGGCCGGGTGGAGGGCGCCTCGGAAGCCGCGCGTCTCAGAAGCCGTACGCCTTGAGGAGGCGCAGCCGGACCTCGCCGACCCGGCCCGCCGCCGACCACGACGACGTCGTACGAGTCCGCCGTCAGCCCTGCACCAGAGGGGTGTCCACGAGGTGCTCGGCCAGGAACCACACCTGCGTCTCGCCGGTACGGACGACCTCGGACACGAGCAGGTCGGTGCTGCCCTCGTCACCCTCCGCCGAGATCCGGGCGGCGGCGTCCCGCGCGTCGATCAGGATCCGCTCGTGCGCGTCGAGGAGCCTCGACAGCATGACGGGAACCTTCTCCACGCCGTTCGGCGGCCGCGGAACGGCCGTCAGTTCCGCGACATGGCGCGGGTCTGCGACCGCGACGCCGCCGAGGCTCTGGATCCGCTCGGCCAGCGCGTCCACGATGGCCAGTTGGGCCTCCGCGTGCTTGTCCAGCATCAGGTGGAGCGAGTAGAAGGTCGCCCCGCGCATGAGCCAGTGGTGCTTCTTGTAGAGGGAGTACAGGATCTGCGTGTCGGCGAGTACGCGGTTCAGCCGCTGGCAGGCGTACATACGGGTGTCGTGGCCGAGGCCGATCGGCAGCTGCTTCAACGTGCCGAACGCCTGGGTCTCGCCACCCTTCTGGTGCAGCAGCGGCTGGCCGCCGCCGTGCCCGAGCGCGGTGGTGGCTGCGGTGGTCGCGGGGTCCATCGGGTAACTCCTGGTGTGGAAGGTGGGAGGGCCCGGCCGCCCGCGCGGGGGTCGCAGGGCGGCCGGACCCGGTCCGTCGCGGCTCGTGCTCAGCGGCCGCCGGGGGCGACGGCATGCGGCGGCGCCGGGGCCTGGCGGTGCAGTACGAGCCGGGTGAGCAGCCCGCTGCCGAGGCCGGCCACGAACGCGAGGCCGGCCCACCACAGCGGGTACGGGGTGAGGCCGAGGGCCGCGTCGAGGGACCATGCGCCGGGGCCGGTCGCGGCCAGGGCGACGGCGGTGCCGATCAGGACGAGCGGGTATTCGTACCCGTCGTTCTGCACCCACAGGCCGTGGCGCCACTTCACGGTGAGGGCGACCGTCATCACCCCGACGGCCCCGGTCGCGGCGAGCGGGGTCAGGAGGCCGGCGGCGAGCAGCAGACCCGATCCGATCTGGCCACCGCCCGCCGCCAGCGCGGTGAGGGCTCCGCCGCGGAAGCCGTCGGCACGGAACTCCTCGGTGCCGCCCTCGAGCCCCCTGCCGCCCAGGTGCGTGCTGATCTTCTGCACGCCGTGGCCGGCGACGAGCAGGCCCACCAGCAGACGCAGGATCAGAATGCCGGTGTCCACGGAGATCAGCCGGCCGCGTGCGCGCCGATGACGCTCTGGGCGTACACGACGCCCAGGCCGTAGGCGCCGGCGTGGGCCTTGACGATCTCCATGACCGCGCCGTAGGTCTCCTGACGCGCCCAGTCGCGCTGCAGCTCGAGGAGCACCTGCACCCAGGTCACCGGCACCGCGCCGGCAGCGATCATCCGCTGGAGCGCGTGCTCGTGGGCGGCCGGGCTGACGCCGCCGGAGGCGTCCGAGACGACGTACACCTCGTACCCCTGCTCCAGCGCGGAGAGCGCGGGCAGCACCAGGCAGACCTCGGTCCACAGACCGGCGAGGATGATCTTCTTGCGCCCGGTCGCCTGGACGGCGGCCACGAGGGCCTCGTCCTCCCAGGCGTTCATGGTCGTCCGGTCGATGATCTCGTGCTCGGGGAACACCTCGGCGAGCTGCGGCAGCAGAGGCCCGGAGAAGGACTCGGCGGCCACCGTGGTCAGGACGGCCGGAACATCGAAGGCCCGAGCCGCTTTGGCGAGGCCCACGGTGCTGTTGATGATCGCCGCACGGTCACCGCTGCCGGTGCCGAAGAACATCTGTGGCTGGTGGTCCACGAAGAGCATGACCGCGTTGTCGGGCGTGAGGAGGTCCGAGCTCGGGGCAGCCTGAACCTTGGTGATGTCGAACATGAGGGATCCTCTCGGAGCAATCGGTAGAGCGCCCACCGCATTCGCGGCTTCGGCACACCCCGAAACTACGGTCGGATCGAACGGCCGGGTTTCCCGCTTGCGCCCAGGAGTTGGCGCGCCAGCGCACTACCTGTCAGGCGCGTGGCGCAGGGGAGACCCGATCGATGGTGGCGCGGCGCCGGTCGGCCTTCCACTTGGGGGAGCCGGTAGCGGCCGAGGCGGGGACCAGGCCCCCTCGACGCAGTCCACGCGGCCGGCGTAGGTGCCGGGGCGAGCACCTCCTTCTTCGCCGCCGGCCACTCCCGTCGCGCTCGCGCCGGTCGCGGCGGGATGGTCGGAGGATCCGGGCGTGAGGAAGGCCGGCGGGGCCAGGGCCGGTGAGCCAGGTCGTGGCGGAGGGCATCGAGTCCGGCCAGGCAGACGTCGATGGCGGCGATGGCCGCACTGCTCTGTTCCTGGATTCCGTCTTGGGTGTTGGCGAGGGGGTCAGGTGCGTCGTTGGTCGCCGTCATGACGGAGGCGGAGGGTGAGGTCGGCGAGGTCGTCGAGGCGGGCGGCGAGGTCCGGATGGGCGGTGGTGACACGGGGGCGCATGCCGGCGAGGGGTGCTGTCAACGCGGCCGGATCCGCGGCGCCGAGGGCGGTGGTGAGCTGGGTCAGCGCGGGGCCGGCCTCGGCTGTGAGGCTGGGCGCGGCGGAGATCTGGGCGGCGAGGACACGTAGGTCTGCGGCGTGGTCGTGGGCCCAGGCGGTGACGGCGCGGTCGGCGGCCCGCCGGTCACGTACGGCTTTGACACGTTCCGCCCCGGTCGCGGCCTCTTCCGGTCTGTTGCTGGCTGGGCGCAGGCGCAGGTAGCGGTTCTCGGTGGCCTGGCGGCCGGCGACGCGCATGGGGCGGGCGAGGTCGGCCCAAGTGGCGCCGCCGACTCGGGCGGTCTCCACCAGGCCCGCTTCCCAGCCGGCGAGCTCGGTGCGCAGTTCGCGCAGCAGCACCAGCGCGGCCAGGGCCGACTCCGGCCACCCCTTCCGGTGCACCGGCGCCGGGCAGGGTGGCTGGGCTGGTGTTCTGGGCGGTGCGGACGGCGTCGTCGATGGCGGCAGGCGCGGCGGCGGCAGCAAGGAAGGATGCCGGTCCTGTCGATGGGCCGCCGCTGGTGGCGGGCGGGTCGGGGATCGTGTGGGCCGGCGGTGGCGAGGTGTCACGTACTGTTCAAGTTTGTCGCCGGTACGGCCCGGGACGGGATCGGGGGTGCCTGTTCGACCTGGTTGGGTGCGCGCTCCTGGACGGCGGACCGGCGCGATGATCCAGGGGCGCGCGGCGGTGTCTCCGCGCCATGCGCGGTGCGGCGCGCTCGGCCGAGAACGCGTGAGTCCTGGGTCAGAGTTTGAACATGGCGGTGTAGGGCTGGGTGATGCGTTCCCGCCGCGATCCGAAGTCGACGAGTACCGCGATGTCGCTGTCGCCTTCCACGCCGATGGCCCGGCCGAGGCCGTACTGGTCGTGAGTGACGCGGTCGCCGACGGCGAAGTGCTTGCGCGGTGCTTCGATCCGGGCCTTGAAGGGGCTGGTGGGCAGGACGCGGCGGACTGCTGCAGATTTCGTCATTCCCTGCAGTATGCGCCGGAAATCGCGAGAGCGGGCCCTTCCGGTGCATTCAATTTTGGAGTTCGACAGGAATGCCGCGTGCGCTGTCCAGCGGGCCCCTGGATGGCGCCGGCGGGCGTGGCGCTTCGCTGTTCGCGGCCGGGGCAGGCGCTCCGCGCCCGAATCGGCCGCCCTCTCCACCCTGGAGTCGGCGGCGCCGACAGGGCGGGAGGCATGCTCAATGAGGCTGCTCCCCATGTGTGTTGATGGTCCCGGAGCCTCGCGATCGGCGACCCTGGGGAAGGGGCCTCGCGGAACCGGGGGTGAAATATCCGCCCGTGGAGGGCTGGGGCCTGCTAGAGTCGTTTTAGTTGCAGTAGTGGTTCCCATGAACTTTGTGTGCGCCTGCTGATGTATCGCAGGCGCCTTTTTGTTTCCCGGCTCTTCCCCGGGTGGGTGCTCATCGCGGTGACTCGGAGCGCGCGCTGTGCGGGTTTCGGAAAGTCCCCTTTGAAGGAGATTTCTTTATGGCTAATGGCACTGTGAAGTGGTTCAACGCGGAAAAGGGCTT
>NZ_JZWY01000280.1:0-301 GCF_000966955.1 Streptomyces sp. NRRL S-495 | reverse complement strand
ATGAGAGAGGGAGTTCGATGACTGACAGGGGAGTGGGTGTGCGGGTGTCGGACGAGGACATCGAGCGGTGGTTGATGGAGCGGGTGTCCTACTACCTGGAGACGCCGGTGGGGGAGATCGATCCGGGTGTCTCGCTCGCCGAGTACGGGTTGGAGTCGGTGTACGCCTTCGCGTTGTGCGGGGACATCGAGGACAACCTGGGTGTGACCGTGGAGCCGACCCTGGTGTGGGACGTCGACACGGTGGCGGCTCTGACCGTTCACCTGGCCGGCCTGGTGGCCGAACTGCCCGCGGCCTGAGC
>NZ_JZWY01000279.1:0-750 GCF_000966955.1 Streptomyces sp. NRRL S-495 | reverse complement strand
TTGGTGCTGCCGTCGGTGACCGCCCAGGTGAAGCTGGCCGAACCGGTCTTGCCGGCCGAGTCCTTCGCCGTCACGGTGACGTTGGAGTTGCCGATGGTGGTCGGGGTGCCGGTGACCGCGCCGGTGGAGGCGTTGATCGCCAGGCCGGCCGGCAGGCCGGTGGCCGTGTAGGTGAGCGGGGCGGTGCCGCCGGTAGCCTTGATGGCCAGGTTGACGGCGGTGCCGACCTTGGTGCTCTGGTTGCCCGGGCTGGTGACGGTGACGCCACCCGGGTTCGGCGGCACGGTGCCGACGTTGACGCCGGCCCAGGCCGTGCCGACCGCGATCAGCTCGGGGCTGCCCGCGCCGTAGAGCGCCGTGGCGGCGTTCTCGGTCGCGGTGCGCGCCTGGGCGTAGTTGGTGGTGGAGGTCATGAACGAGGTCAGCGCCTTGTACCAGACCTGCAGCGCCTTGTCCCGGCCGATGCCGGTGACGGTGACGTTGTTGGCGGTCGGGCTGTTGTAGCTGACGCCGTTGATCACCTTGGCGCCGCTGCCCTCGGCCAGCAGGTAGAAGAAGTGGTTGGCGACACCGGACGAGTAGTGCACGTCCAGGTTGCCGACGCCCGAGTACCAGGAGTCGGCCGAGCGGCCGTCCTTGGAGGGCTTGTCCATGTAGCGCAGCGGCGTGCCGTTGCCGTTGATGTCGATGAGCTCGCCGACCAGGTAGTCCGGGTTGTCCTTCGGCAGGTTGGCGTAGAACTCGACCGCG
>NZ_JZWY01000278.1:0-7128 GCF_000966955.1 Streptomyces sp. NRRL S-495 | reverse complement strand
GGAGTAGTTGAGGTTGGCGGTGGCGGAGGTGACGCCGTGGCTCATCTCGTGGCCGGCCACGTCCAGCTCGGTCAGCGGGTGGGTGTCGCCGTCACCGTCGCCGTAGGTCATGCAGAAGCAGTCGTCGTCCCAGAAGGCGTTGACGTAGCCGGTGTCGTAGTGGACCCGGCTGAACGCGCCGGCACCGTCGTTGCGGATGCCGCTGCGGCCGAAGGTGTTCTTGTAGAAGTCCCAGGTGGCGGCGGCGCCGTACTGGGCGTCGACGGCGGCCGACTCGCGGTTGCTGGCCTGGCCGTTGCCCCAGGTGTCGGTGGCCCGGCTGAACAGGGTGCCGTTGCCGGTGGTCCGGTTGCCCATGTCGGTGGTGTACTGCCCGCCGCGGGTGGCGTCCTTGAGCTGGAAGCTGGAGCCGCTCTGGGTGGTGGTCAGCGGGACGCTGCCGACGAAGACGCCGGTGCCGGTGCCGGTCTTGATGGCCTCGGTCTTGCCCAGCACGGCGCCGGTGGTGGCGTCGGTGACGACCCGCAGGCGGCTCGGGGTGCCGTCCGACTCCTTACCGGAGACGACGGTCTGCCAGGCGAGCTTCGGGGTGCCGTCGCCGGCCCAGACGACCAGGGTCGGGGCCTTGTCGAGCGCGGAGCCGGCCTCGGCGGCCAGCGCGGCCTCCTGGGCCTTCGGCGCGGCGAGCTTCGGCGTGGTCTCGATGCCGGTCAGCACGGCCTCGCTGGCCTTGGTCACGCCCGTGGTGGCGCCGGTGGCGTCCTGGTGGACGATCAGGTCGCCGCCGAGCACCGGCAGGCCGGCGTAGGTGCGCTCGTAGCGCAGGTGGCGGGCACCGTTGGTGTCCTGGACGACGTCCTTGGTGACCAGCTTCTCGTTCGCGGTCAGGCCCAGGACCTGGGCGAGGCCGGCGGTCTGCTGGTTCGCCGAGGCGATCAGCTCGGCGCGGCTCGCCTGCTGCGCGGCAACGGCGGCCGGCGCGTCAGGGGTGACCGCCTGCGCGAGGGCCGGAAAACCGGTTACCAGCAGCGCGGTGGTGGCGGCCATGACAACCGCTGCCTTCCGGGCGTGGGCGTAACGGGACATGCGGACTCCTTTTCCGACCGCCGCGGGGTTCGCGGACGGTGGACAGAACCTGGTCGCAGGGTTGCGACTCAGTGGGGGCCCCCGCCGCCGGTGCGCGGCGCGGGTGCGGTTGCGGAGCAAGGTGGTAAAGCGTTTCGGCAGGGGGGATCGCGCTGTTCCTGACCTCGGACAGCTGCACCGGGGGGTGGGGCCCCCTCGTCTGCAGCCGGAGGAATCGTGGCAGCAAACGAGCCGTTAATGACAGATGCATGCCACGGATTGGCCGATTAGCTACCGGCCCGTACATCTGCCGGATGCTCAGGAGTGTTACGCCCGTGCGAACATCCGACGATCGTTTTCATATCTGCCAAAAGGTTTGGTCACCCCCCGCAGGCACTGACCAGCGCTCAGGGCGCGGGCCCGGCCCGCAGGACCCGCTCCGGGTCCCGACGGGGGCGGCACCTCCCCTTTCCGGCCGTGCCAGGGGCGGTTTCCGGCCAACTCCATACATTGAATGGAACCGAAAACCCTGTGGATCAGTCCCGGGCCCCGCTCCGTGGTGACGGAACGGGGCCCGGTCGGCGACACTCCGTCAGCCCTGCACGAACACCGCCACCGTGCGGCCCGGCACGGTGAAGGTCCCGGTCGCCGCGGCGAAGCCGGACCGCTTCACCACCGGGTCGGCGCCGCCGGCCTGGACCGGGTGGAGCGCCTGGGCCGTCCCGGCGAGCGCGCCGACGGTCTGGCTCCGCTCGGTCGGCGTCGCGTTGAACACCACCGTGATCCCCTTCTCCGCACCCGGCAGCCCGGTGCCGTCCAGGTGCAGGGTGAGCACCCCCGGGACCTCGCCGGGCGTGCCCGACAGCGGATAGCCGAGCCGCTGCTGCACGGCCGCCAGGGTCGGCAGCGCGAACAGCGGCGAGGAGCGCTTGATCCGCAGGAAGTCCTGGTACTGCGCGCCCGCCGCCGCGATGTCGGCGGGGCCCACGGTCAGCCGCGGATCCGCCAGCAGGGCCTTGGCGGTGGGCCACAGCTCCTTGTTGTCCGCGGCCGGCGGCAGTCCCCGGCCCCAGCCGTTGCCGTCCCGCGGGTCCCAGTGGATCGCGTTGAACCAGTCGCCGGAGTCGTAGGAGTTGGCGTCCAGCGACTTGGAACGCAGCAGGTCGCTGCCCGCCTGGACGAAGCCGGGGCCCTGCGACAGCGTGGTCAGCGCGAGTGCCAGCGCCTGCATCCGGGCCCGGTCGGCGGGCGCGGTGCCGGCCGGCAGCTTGTACGCCAGCGCGTCGAACAGATCGGCGTTGTCGTGCGCGTCCACGTAGGCGAGGGCCTCGCCGGGCCGGGCCGCGTAGCCGGTCGGGGCGCCGTTGTAGTCGACGTCCTTGCCGGTGACGGTCCGTCCGGAGCTGTCGGTGAAGGAGTAGCCGGCCAGGTTGCCGGTCAGCCCCACCTTGAGCCGGTCCGTCTGCTGGAGCAGCCGGGCCTTCTGCTGCTCCGGGGTGCCGTTGGCGGCCGAGCCGTTCGGGTCGGTGAACAGGCCCGAGGCGAAGCCCTGCTGGGGCGCCGAGGAGAGCTGGAAGTTGCCGCCGCGCGCGGAGTCCCGGAACCGGTCGTCGAAGGTGGCGATGCCGGTGCCGGCCATGTTCCGCTGGGTGGCCTGCTCGAACCGGGCGTCGTCCGCCACCACGCCGAAGTTCCAGCCCTCGCCGTAGAGCAGGACGCTCTTCCCGTCCACGCCGTCCGAGTCCGGCGTCATCCGGCGCAGCGCGGCCTGCACGTCCAGCATGGTGGACTTCGGGTCCAGGCCCATGAGGTCGAAGCGGAAGCCGTCCACCTTGTACTCGCGCGCCCAGGTGGTGACGGAGTCGACCACCAGGCGGTTCATCATGGCGTGCTCGGGCGCGGTGTCGGCGCAGCAACTGTCGGTGGTCACCTTGCCGTTGGCGTCCAGCCGCTGGTAGTAGCCGGGGACCACCCGGTCCAGCACCGAGTGCTCGGCCTGGCCGCTCGCGGCGGTGTGGTTGTAGACGACGTCGAGCACCACCCGCAGGCCGGCCGCGTGGATCGCCTGCACCATCCGCCGGAACTGCACGGTGCGCGCGGTCCCTTCGGGGTCGGTGGCGTAGGAGCCCTCCGGCACGTTGTAGTGGAGCGGGTCGTAGCCCCAGTTGTAGGCGTCCTGGGCGGCGACGGCCGCCACGCACTCCTGCTGCTTGTCGCTGTCGGCGGCCAGGGCGGCGAGGTCGCAGGCGGGCAGCCGCTGCTCGGCCCGGTTCTCCCTGATGGTGGCGATGTCGAAGGTCGGCAGCAGGTGGATCGTGGTGACCCCGGCCGCGGCCAGCTCGCGCAGGTGCTTCGCACCGGCCGCCTCGGACTCGGTGAAGGCCAGATAGGTGCCGCGCTCGGCGGCCGGGACGGTGCCGTCGGCGACGGAGAAGTCGCGGACGTGCAGTTCCTGGATCTGCTCCCGCCCGAGCGGGACGGCCGGCGGGACGGCGTGGTCCTCCCAGCCCGGCGGCTTGAGCGCCTTCGCGGCGAGGTCGGCGACCAGGCTGCGCCGGGAGTCGGTGGAGAGGGCGACGGAGTACGGGTCGGTGACGGTGTTGACCACCAGCTGCTGGACCGCCGGCGCCCAGACCTTCACCTGGTACAGGTAGTACTTGCCGTCGAGTTCGGCCCGGTCCCGGACCACCTCCCAGACGCCGGTCTCCTCGTCGCGCTTCATCGGCAGGGTCCTCGGGGTGCCGCCGGTGGCGGTGTCGAAGACCTGGACGGAGACCTCCTGCGCGGTCGGCGCCCAGAGCGAGAGCGCGACCTTGCCGTTGTAGTACGCGGGTCCGAAGTCGACCCGGCCGGTGCGGCGGGCGTACAGGTCGTCGAGCACCCCGGGGATCTGCACGCCGGTGGCGGCCAGCACGGCGCCGCTCGGCAGGTGCTCGGTGAACAGCAGCTGGCCGCGCAGGGCTTCGGGCACCCGGGCGGCGTCGCGCGTGTCCACGGTGAAGGCGCGGTAGCCGGCCAGGTGCGGGAAGGCCGCCTTCTGGGCGCCGGTCAGCCCGCCGGGGGCGGGCTCCAGCCGGATCCACCGGCCGGGCGCGGTCAGCGTGCCCCGGTCGGCCCGGATGCCGCCGGCCGGGTCGTACACCAGCTGGGCGCTGGTGCCGGCGGCGAGCGCGGCGTCCCCGGCGCCGTACCCGGGCGGGACGACGACGGTGCGCGCGTCGATCCACTGGGCCTTGGCGGAGGCGGGGTCCAGTTGGGAGGAGGCGCCGGCGGTCTGCGGCAGCAGGTAGCCCTCGCGGCCGCCGAGGATCCAGACCTCGCGGCCGGTGCCGGCCAGGTCGAGCGACTGGTCGGCGGGCAGGTCCTTGTCGTTGCCCTTGTGCAGGATGTAGCTGAGGCTGGTCGCGCCGGGGGCGAGCGGCACCTCGAAGACGGCACCGAAGGCGTCCCGGCGGACCGGCAGCAGCGGGTTGCCCCAGTCGGTGGGGTTGGCGGCGCCGGTCCAGTCGTGCAGGCCCCAGCCGTCGTAGTCGCCGTCGGCCCGGTTGTAGTGGATCACCGCGGTGGCGGGCGGCTGGGTGTTCACCGGCCCCGGGTTCGCGGTCAGGACGGTGGGGTCGCCCTCCTTGAGCCAGACCTCGCCGGTGGCGCCGAGGTCGAGGTGGCGGTCGGCGTCGACGTCCTTGACCCCGTCCTTCTCCACGATGAAGCCGACGTCGGAGGCGCCGGGCTTCAGCTTCACGTAGGCGAAGGCGCCGTAGGCGTCCCGGCCGGTGAATCCGTGGCCGGCCGGCCACGGGGTGGCCTCGCCGTCGGCGAGGTCGCCCCAGGCGTAGAGGTTCCAGCCGTCGTAGTCGCCGTTCTTGCGCTGGTAGTGGACGACGGCGTACGGGCGGGCCGCGGCACTGGGGACCGGCTTCGGGGCCGGGGTGCCGGTGCTGAAGCCGCCGGTGGCGGAGCTCAGCCGGCCGGCGGCGTCCTGGACGACGGCCTTGTAACGGACGGGCGTGCCGGGGGCGACGCCGGCGAGGTCCTGGGTGACGGCGTAGCGGCCGGTGTCCGAGGTCCCGAGCACCTGCCAGGGCCGGTCGCCGACCTGGGCGGCGAAGGAGACCCGGCCGAAGCCGCCGCCGGGCACGTCCGCGCCGACGGTGACGGTGCCGGTGGAGCCGTCGGCGGGCGCGCGCAGGGTGACGGCGGGCGCGGCGGCGGCCGGGGCGAGCTTCCCGGCGGCCTTGAGGACGACCGAGGAGAGCGCCGGCACGGTGACGGTGACCCTGCGGTCGGCGCCGCTGGTGGTCCGCTCGCCCGCGGCCGGGTAGATCCGGTCGAAGCCCTGGCCGGCCGAGAAGGTGTCCAGGGTGACGGTCTTCGGCTCGGCGGCGTTGTTGACCGCGACCAGGTACTCGACCTGCTGTCCGGCGTCGATCCGGGAGAAGGCGTAGACGCCCGGGCCGTCGGCGGCGTACCGCTCGATCTGGGCGCCGTCGGCGAGGGCGGGGTGGTCGCGGCGCAGCTTCGCCAGGCCGGCGATGCCCCGGTACAGCTCGCCGTCCCGCCCGTACCGGTCGGCGGGGCCGGTGGGGCCGCCGAGCACCCGGTCGGTGTTGTAGGAGGCGGTCTGCGAGGCGAAGACGTCCTGGCGGGCGTCCTTGTCGCCGCCCGCGCCGGTGAAGCCCTGCTCGTCGCCGTAGTAGACGACGGGCTGGCCGCGGGTGAGGAACATCAGCTCGTTGCCGAGCCGGTCCTTGCGCAGCAGGGTGGCCTCGTCGGCGCCCGGGTTGTCGGCGAGCAGGAAGGAGCCGAACCGGCCCATGTCGTGGTTGCCGAGGAAGGTCGGCAGCTCGTACGCGTCGGTGTCGGCGGTGGTGTAGCGGTGGTCCTGGCCGTAGACGTCGGCGAGGCCGCGCGCCGAGCCGCCCTGGGAGGCGTAGGAGCGGGCGGCGTTCTGGAACGGGAAGTCGAGGGTGGCCTGGAGCCGGCCCTTGGTGACGTAGGGCGCGGTGACGGCCGGATCGCCGGAGTAGACCTCGCCGAACATGAAGAACTTCTTGTTGCCCCGCTTGGCGGCGAACTCCTTGAGCGCGGGTGCCCACTGCTGCCAGAAGGCCATGTTGACGTGCTTGACGGTGTCGATCCGGAAGCCGTCGACGCCGGCCTCCTCGACCCACTGCTGGTACACCTTCTCGAAGCCCTTGACCACCTTGGGGTTCTGGGTGTCGAGGTCGTCGAGGCCGGAGAAGTCGCCCTCGGTGGCGGACTCGCCGGCGAAGGTGGAGTCGCCCCGGTTGTGGTAGAGCGCGGGGTCGTTGAGCCAGGCCGGGGTCTTGGCGGTGGCGTCGGAGGGCTTGCGGAACACCGGGCTGTAGGGGAACGAGTCCTTGGTCAGCTTCGGCCAGGCGGACGCGGCGTCGGCGAGCGCGGTCTCGTCGACCGGGTTGCCGTCGGCGTCCAGCACCGGATAGGCGCCGGTGCTGCGGTAGCCGGACTGCCCCTGCCGGTTGTCGATGATGTCGGCGGTGTGGTTGGTGATGACGTCGAAGAAGACCTTGATGCCCCGGGCGTGGGCCTTGGCTATCAGCTCCTTCAACTGCTCGTTGGTGCCGAAGTGCGGGTCGACCCGGGTGAAGTCGGTGATCCAGTAGCCGTGGTAGCCCGCGCTGGCGGCGTCCCCCGTGCCCTGGACCGGCTTGTTGGTGAAGATCGGCGCCATCCAGATCGCGGTGGTGCCGAGGTCCTGGATGTAGTCGAGCCGCTGGATCAGCCCGGCGAGGTCGCCGCCGTGGTAGAAGCCCTTGTCGGCCGGGTCGAGGCCGTGGTCCAGGCGGGTACCGGTGATGCCGCCGGTGTCGTTGCCCCGGTCGCCGTTGGCGAAGCGGTCCGGCAGGACGAAGTAGAACTGCTCGCGGGTGAGGTCGTGCCGTCCGGCGGTGGCGGCCAGCGCGGCGTCCGAGGGCGGGCCGGGCGGGGCGGCGGCGAGCGCGGCCGGTCCGGCGGTGCCGAGGGTGGCGGCGGTGAGCGCGGCGGCGAGGAGCACCGCCGTCCGGCCGGGTCTGCGAGGGG
>NZ_JZWY01000277.1:0-28361 GCF_000966955.1 Streptomyces sp. NRRL S-495 | reverse complement strand
TGCGAGGGGTGCTCCGCCGGCGGCGGGACGGGACTTCGGCCACTGAAGGCTCCCTTGCGCGGGTATACGGGGTCATGGGGTGGTCGGGTGGCCGAGACGCTAGCGGCCTGCAATATGTTTCAGCAAGATGCAGAAAGCGTTTCGGTCGGGGAAAATGCGACCCGGTCCCGCGCTGCCACCCCCGATTGCGCCGCCCCGCCCGTCCGGCGTGACAATGGGACGTATGCCCGTCCCACCGGTTGACCCCAGATCCGTCCGCGCCCCCTCCCCCGGTGGGAGCCACCCCCTACCTCTGAAGGGGGACAGCCGGTGAAGAATCCACTTCCGGAGGATGAGCAGACGGCTACGGGACGTCTGGCAGACTTCTCGTCCATGGGGGAACCGACCGAGATCCAGCAGAACGGCGGCCGCATGCCCGACGGAGCCACCCTTGCGGCCCGCACCCGAACCGCGGCCCTGCGTGACCGCGTCCGCGAGCAGCGCCGGTCGCCCGCGCGGCCGAGACTCTGGTTCGAGCTGGCACTGATCGGCATCAGCTACTGGATCTACTCCCTGGTGCGCAACGCCGTCCCCGAGCAGGAGACGATCGCGCAGAAGCACGCCGGCTGGATCTGGGACCTCGAGCAGTCCCTCGGCGTCGCCGTCGAGCGCTCGGTCAACCACGCGGTCGACAGCGTCGGCTGGCTGATCACCGGGATGAACTACTACTACGCGACGCTGCACTTCGTGGTGACCATCGGCGTCCTGGTCTGGCTCTACCGGTGGCACCCCGGCCGCTACGCCGCGACCCGCACGGTGCTGTTCGTCACCACCGCGATCGCGCTGGTCGGCTTCTACTTCTTCCCGCTGGCCCCGCCCCGGCTGATGACCGACGGCGGCTTCATCGACACCGTGAAGACGCACGGCACCTGGGGCTCGATGGCCTCCGGCCCGGCCACCCATGTCTCCAACCAGTTCGCCGCGATGCCCTCGATGCACATCGGCTGGTCGACGTGGTGCGGTCTGACCATCTTCTTCCTGGCCCGCCGGACCTGGGTCCGGGTGCTCGGCCTGCTCTACCCGGTGGCCACCCTGGTGGTGATCGTCGCCACCGCCAACCACTTCTGGATGGACGCCGTCGGCGGCCTGCTGTGCCTGCTGGTGGGTTTCCTCACCGCGGGCTGGCTCTACCACTCCTGGATCTACAGACTTCCGCAGGTGCCCGCCCGGGAGCTGCCGGCCGAGCCGGTCACGGTGCCCGAGCAGTGGAGCGAACCCGCGGTGAGCAGCGCGCGCCGCTGAGGCCGCGAACCAGGACGGGACACGCGGAGAGGGGCCCCGGGCGACCGGGGCCCCTCTCCGCGTTCCCCACGTGTCAGCCGTAGAACAGCCGCTCCACCACCGACCGGGCCCGCCGGGTGGTGCGCCGGTAGTCGTCCACCAGCTCGCCGCTGTGCCCGGCCCCGTACCCCAGGTAGCGGGCCACCCCGGCCAGCTCCCGGGTGTCCGCCGGGAAGGAGTCGCCCGGCCGGCCGCGCACCAGCATCACCGCCGAACGCACCCGGGAGGCCAGCACCCAGGCCGCGTCCAGCACCTCCGCGTCCTCCGCCCCGACCAGCCCGGCCTCGACCGCCGCCGCCAGCGCCGCCCTGGTCCGGGTGGTGCGCAGCCCCGGCAGCTCGTGCCCGTGCCGCAGCTGGAGCAGCTGCACGGTCCACTCGACGTCCGCCAGCCCGCCCCGGCCGATCTTGGTGTGGGTGGTCGGATCGGCGCCGCGCGGCAGCCGCTCCGCCTCGATCCTGGCCTTGATCCGGCGGATCTCCAGCACGTCCCGCTCGGGCACCCCCGCACCGGGGAAGCGCAGCGGGTCGACCAGCTGCCGGAACCGCTCCCCCAGCTCCGGGTCCCCGGCCACCGGCTCGGCCCGCAGCAGCGCCTGGCTCTCCCAGGCGTGCGACCAGCGCCGGTAGTACGCCGTGTACGAGGCGAGCGAGCGCACCAGCGGGCCGTTGCGCCCCTCCGGCCGCAGGTCGGCGTCCACCTCCAGCGGCGGCTCGGTGGACGGCGCGGCCAGCAGGGTGCGCAGCTCGTGGCAGACCGCCTGGGCGGCCCGGGCGGCGTCCTCCTCCAGCGAGCCGAGCACCGGCTCGTGGACGAAGAGCACGTCCGCGTCCGAGCCGTAGCCCAGCTCGTGCCCGCCGAACCGGCCCATCGCGATCACCGCGATCCGGGTCGGCAGCTCGCCGTTGCGGGCCTCCCAGCCGGCCACGCAGGCCCGCAGCGCGCCCTGCAGCGTGGCCGCGTTGAGCGCGGTGAGCGCCTCGCCGGCGGTGTCCAGCGCCTGCGCCGGGTCCTCGCCGAGCCGCCCGAGCACATCGGCGGCGGCGGTGCGGAACAACTCCCGGCGGCGCACCGAGCGCACCGCCGCCACCGCGCCGGCCACCGAGTCGGCCCGGCGGACGGCGGCCAGCACCTCCTGCTCCAGCGCGGGCCGCCCGCGCGGCACCAGTCCCTGCGGGTCGCCGAGCATGGCGACCGCCTCCGGTGCCCGCAGCAGCAGGTCGGGGGCGAGCCGCCCGGCCGACAGGACCCGCGCCAGCTGCTCAGCGGCGGCGCTCTCGTCGCGCAGCAGCCGCAGGTACCAGGGGGTGCGGCCGAGCGCGTCGGAGACCTGGCGGAAGTTGAGCAGTCCGGCGTCCGGGTCGGCGGAGTCGGCGAACCAGCCGAGCAGCACCGGCAGCAGGGTGCGCTGGATCGCCGCCTTGCGGCTGACCCCGGCGGCGAGCGCGCTCAGGTGCCGCAGCGCGGCGGCCGGGTCGGCGTAACCCAGCGCCTCCAGCCGGGCCCGGGCCGCGTCCTGGCGCAGGCCCGCCGCGCCCGGCGGCAGCTCGGCGACGGCGTCCAGCAGCGGCCGGTAGAACAGCTTCTCGTGCAGCCGGCGCACCTCGACGGCGTGCCGCTTCCACTCCCGCCGCAGCGCGGCGACCGGGTCGGCCCTGGTGTCGTCGTTGATCAGCGGCGCGAGCGAGCGGGCCAGTCGGCGCTGGTCCTCCTCGTCGGTGGGCATCAGATGGGTGCGGCGCAGCCGGTGCAGCTGGATGCGGTGCTCCAGCGAGCGCAGGAACCGGTAGGCGGCGTCCAGCGAGGCGGCGTCGGCGCGGCCCACGTAGCCGCCGCGGGAGAGCGCGGCCAGCGCCTCCAGGGTGTTGCCGCTGCGCAGCGCCTCGTCGGTGCGGCCGTGCACCAGCTGGAGCAGCTGGACGGAGAACTCGACGTCGCGCAGTCCGCCGGGGCCCAGCTTGAGCTGGCGGTCCAGCTCGGTGGCGGGGATCGAGTCGATCACCCGGCGGCGCATCTCCTGCACATCGGTGACGAAGTTCTCCCGGGCGGCGGCCTGCCAGACCATCGGCGCCAGTTCGGCGATGTACGCCTCGCCGAGCTCGGCGTCGCCGGCCACCGGGCGGGCCTTGAGCAGCGCCTGGAACTCCCAGGTCTTGGCCCAGCGCCGGTAGTAGGCGAGGTGGCTGGCCAGGGTGCGGACCAGCGGGCCGTTGCGGCCCTCGGGGCGCAGATTGGCGTCCACCGGCCAGATGGTGCCCTCGCCGGTGGTGTCGGCGCACAGCCGGGTGAGCGCGGCGGCCAGCCGGGTGGCGGCCTTGACCGCCCGGTGCTCCTCGACGCCCTCGCGCGGCTCCGCGACGAAGATGACGTCGACGTCGGAGACGTAGTTGAGCTCGCGGCCGCCGCACTTGCCCATGCCGATGACGGCGAGCCGACAGTCGGCGGCGGCCTCCGGGTCCTGCGCGGCGGCCAGGTCGAGGGCGGTCTGGAGGGTGGCGCCCGCCAGGTCGGCGAGTTCGGCGGCGGTCTGGGCGAGGTCGGTGGTGCCGGTCAGGTCGCGGGCGGCGACCGCCAGCAGGCAGCGGCGGTAGCCGACCCGCAGCGCGTCGGCCGGGCGGCCGGTGGGGTCGGCGGCAACCGCCTCGGCGAGCGCCCGGCGGAAGTCCGCCGGGCCCGGGTGCATGTCGCGCAGCTCGAAGGTGACCAGGACGTGCCAGTCGTGCGGGTGCCTGGCGAGGTGGTCGGCGAGCGCGGTGGACGCGCCGAGCACGCCGAGCAGCCGGTCGCGCAGCGGCTTGGAGGTGGTCAGGGTGTCGCGCAGGGTGTGCCGGTCGGTCTCCTCGGCGGCCTCCAGCAGCCGGGACAGGCCGAGCAGGGCGAGGTCGGGGTCGGCGGTGGCGGCGAGCGCGTCGAGCAGCACCGGGTCCGCGGCCAGCCCGTCCAGGGCCGGTTCGGCGAGCAGCCGCAGCGCCTTGCCCGGGTCGGTGAACCCGCGCCGCGCCAGTCTGGTCTCCGGTCGGCTCACCCGGCTGCCGGCCCGCTGTTCCTCCACCGCCATCGCCCCTCCGTCCGTCCGCCCCCCGTCCGCCCCAGCAGGCTACGCGTCCCGGGCGCGGCGCGCCCGGGCGTGACCACCGGGCGGACACCGGTGTCACCCGTCCGTGACCCCGCGCCCGCCGCGCTCGTTCACCGGGCGTCCGCTCCCCGCCTCCTCCCCGTCGCCGCCCCGGAGGGTCCGATGCCCGGCCGTCTGCCCTCGCTCACCGGGCTGCGCTTCTGGGCCGCGCTGCTGGTGGTGCTCTACCACCTGGCGCGCAAGCTCGGCGAGCTGCCGCTGCTCGGCCCGCTCTCCTGGTACGGACGTTCGGGGGTCACCTTCTTCTTCGTCCTCTCCGGCTTCGTCCTCGCCTGGACGTACGAGGGCTCGCCGGCCACCGCCCGGTCCTTCGCCCGGCGCCGGTTCGCCCGGATCTGGCCGCTGCACGCGCTGACCACCGCGCTGTCGCTGGGCGCGAACGCCGCCCTGGGGCTGGCCGTCCCGCTGGCGGCCGTGCTCTGGTCGCTGCCGCTGCTGCACACCTGGGCGCCGGGGACGGTCTTCGGCGGCAATCCGGCCGCCTGGTCGCTGGGCGCCGAGGCCTGGTTCTACCTGCTGTTCCCGGCCCTGCTGCGGCTGCTGGCCCCGCGCCGGCGGAGCTGGCTGCCGCTGGCGGCGGCCTGCGCCGCGCTCGGTCCGGTGCTCTGGGCGGCGGGCGCGCTGCTGCCCGCCGATCCGGCCCTGCGCGGCTGGCTGCTGGACTACCTGCCGCTGACCCGCACCCCGCAGTTCGTGCTCGGGGTGGTCACCGGGCTGGCCGCCCGGCACGGGCTGCTCCCCCGGGTGCGGCTCGGCGCGGCCGCGGCAGCGGTGGCCGGCTGGCACGTCCTGCTGGTGCCCTGGCACGCGGCCGTCCCCGACGCCCTGTGGTGGGGCCCGTACAGCGCCTCGCAGCTGTTCCCGGCCCCGCTGTTCGCGGCGCTGCTGGTGGCCGCCGCCCGGCGGGACACGACGGGCACGGCGCCCCGACTGCTCTCCGGGCGGACGGCGGTGCTCCTCGGCGAGTGGTCCTACGCCTGGTACCTGGTGCACGAGATCGGCATCCGCTGCTGGCTGTGGACGGCCGGCCGACCGGCCGGGACGCCCGCGCTGCTCGCCGTCGACCTGCTGCTCGCCGCCGGGACGCTGGCCGTGGCGGGCGCCCTGCACCGGTGGGTGGAGCGCCCCTGCGAGCGGCTGCTGCGCGGGGCGCCCCGGAACGCCGGAACGCCGCTGCCGCACCCCCCGGTGCGGGTGGTGCGGCAGCGGCGCCGGTCGGTGCCGGGCGGTCAGCCCTCCAGCGAGCCGTCCAGGTTCACGTAGGCGTAGAAGACACCGAGGTCGTAGCCGTCCTTGTCGGTGTCGAACTTGATGGTGATGTCGGTGTCCCCGTTGCGCAGGAACGGCGAGATGTCCCAGCGGTTGGAGTCGTACCCGAAGTTGTTGCGGTTGTACGGGTTGCGGACGAACTGGTCCGCCGGGGACAGCTCCTCGATGGTGGAGTTGAACGCGTCGTTGGAGGCGTGGTTGACGTCCGTGAAGACCGACTCCGGCCCGTTGGTGGACTTCATCGCCAGGGTGTCCCCGGTCCACTTCAGGTCGCCGTCGTAGACGATGAAGCCGAGCTTGCCGGCGACCTGCCCGGTGGCCGGGGTCTGCAGCCCGTCGAGGTTGAACTCGCGGGGCGGGCTGTCCGGCAGCTCCACCTGGAAGCCGTCCCAGATGTGGACGTGGCGCAGCGGCTTGCAGGGGTTCTCGTACGCCACCACGATCGACCAGCCGCCCCAGCTGTGCGGCTTCACCACCGAGTCCATGTTGGCGGCGGTGTAAGTGCCGTTGCCGGCGGCCTTCACCAGGTCGGTGATGTCGGCGGAGGCCTGGTAGCTGCTCTCCTCGGTGGTGGTGATGTAGCCGATGGAGGGCTGGTCGTTGGCGATGTTGCGGTACTGGTTCTCGCCCGGGAACTTCAGGTAGATCTCGTCGATCTGGCTCTCCGGCAGGACGGTGTCGCCGATGCCCCGGGTGCCGCCCCAGTACAGCCGGGCGTACTTGATCTGCGAACCCTCCAGCAGCGAGAGGTCGGCCGAGCTGGCCGAGTAGATCTCGTCACCGAGCGGGCCGACGCTGCCCGGATCGATGTTGATGTACTTCATCTGGTAGTTGTTGTTGATCGGCCGGCTGCCCGCGCCGGTCCGGGCGTCCACGCACGCCGGCTGCGCCGGGTCGACCGGCGGCTGGGTCTCGTCGCAGGTCATCAGGGAGTTGCTGATCCGCGTGACGGAGCCGTGGAAGTCGCCCTGGAAGCGCGTCGTGAACGGCAGCGGGTTCGAGACGATGGTGTCGGCACGCTGCTGCGGGCCCTTGGGGCCCGAGCCGCGGGCGTCCGCGATCGGGGCGGAGAGCAGCTGTCCGGCGACGGCGGCGACGGCGACACCGGTGATCCCGATCCGACGGGCGAGGGTACGGACGGCGGCGGCGCGGCTGACGGTGGAGGAGGGCATGAGGTCCTCTCAGGGGGGAGGGGATTGATCACGCTTATCGGATCACAACGCAACGTCACAATCTCCTCACGTACCGCCATCAGAGGACGCGCCAACCCAAACGGCGGGCCCGCCGTCATCCATTGGAACGACGGCGGGCCCGGTGGTGCTTGACGTGGTGTCAGTCCTCTGCGGCGGGATCCCCTACAACACCTGGAGGTTCTTGCGCAGCTCGAAGGGGGTGACCTCGGAGCGGTACTCCTCCCACTCCTGCTTCTTGTTCCTCAGGAAGAAGTCGAAGACGTGCTCGCCGAGGGTCTCCGCCACCAGCTCGCTGCGCTGCATCAGGTCGATCGCCTCGCCCAGGTTCTGCGGCATCGGCTGGATGCCGAGGGCGCGGCGCTCGGGGTCGGTGAGGGCCCACACGTCGTCGTCGGCGCCCGGCGGGAGCTCGTAGCCCTCCTCGATGCCCTTGAGGCCGGCCGCCAGGGTGACGGCGTAGGCCAGGTAGGGGTTGCAGCCGGTGTCCAGGGAGCGGACCTCGACCCGGGTGGAGCCCTGCTTGCCCGGCTTGTACATCGGGACCCGGATCAGCGCGGAGCGGTTGTTGTGGCCCCAGCAGATGTACGACGGGGCCTCGCCGCCGGCGCCGGCGGTGCGCTGGGAGCCGCCCCAGATCCGCTTGTAGGAGTTCACCCACTGGTTGGTGACGGCGGCGGTCTCGGCGGCGTGGCGCAGCAGGCCCGCGATGAAGGAGCGGCCGACCTTGGAGAGCTGGTACTCGGCGCCCGACTCGTGGAAGGCGTTGCGGTCGCCCTCGAACAGCGAGAGGTGGGTGTGCATGCCCGAGCCGGGGTGGTCGGAGAACGGCTTGGGCATGAAGCTGGCGTGCACGCCCTGCTCCAGCGCGACCTCCTTCATCACCAGCCGGAAGGTCATGATGTTGTCGGCCGTGGAGAGCGCGTCGGCGTAGCGCAGGTCGATCTCCTGCTGCCCGGGGGCGCCCTCGTGGTGGGAGAACTCCACCGAGATGCCCATCGACTCCAGCATGGTGATCGCCTGGCGGCGGAAGTCGTGGCCCACCCCGCGCGGGGTGTGGTCGAAGTAGCCGGAGTGGTCGGCGGGGATCGGCGCGGTGCCGTCGCCGGGCAGGTTCTTCAGCAGGAAGAACTCGATCTCGGGGTGGGTGTAGAAGGTGAAGCCCTGGGCGGAGGCCTTCTCCAGGGTGCGCTTCAGCACGAACCTCGGGTCGGCGTAGGAGGGCGAGCCGTCCGGCATCAGGATGTCGCAGAACATCCGGGCGGTGCCCGGGGTCTCCGAGCGCCACGGCAGGATCTGGAAGGTGGTCGGGTCCGGCTTCGCGATCATGTCGGACTCGTACACCCGGGCGAATCCCTCGATCGCCGAGCCGTCGAAGCCGATGCCCTCCTCGAACGCCTGCTCCAGCTCGGCCGGCGCCACGGCGACCGACTTGAGGAACCCCAGGACATCGGTGAACCACAGCCGGACGAACCGGATGTCACGCTCTTCGAGCGTCCGAAGCACGAACTCCTGCTGCTTGCCCATGGGGACAGTCTCACCTCTGCTCTTTACGTTCGTGTTACGCCCGGAAACCACCCCGGCAGCGACTGCTCCCCATCATGGCGGATCATGGCGGATCACGGCCGCCGGAGGCAGTGGCGACCCCGGCCGAGACATTTCGTCAGATCGACGATTAGACTCGGTGGCATGCCCAATCTCCGTCTCGCCCTCTGCCAGACCGACCCGTGGGTCGGTGACATCGCGCGCAACAGCGATGGGGTGGTGCACTGGACCAGGCAGGCCGTCGAGGCCGGTGCGCAGCTGGTCGCGTTCCCCGAGATGGCCCTGACCGGCTACCCGGTCGAGGACCTCGCGCTGCGCCGCTCCTTCGTCGAGGCGTCGCGGTCCGGGCTGACCGAGCTGGCCGGGCGGCTCGCCGCGGAGGGGCTCGGCGAGGTGCCCGTGGTGGTGGGCTACCTGGGCCGCTCGGAGCAGGCCTCGCCGCGCTTCGGCCGGCCGGCCGGCTCCCCGCAGAACTGCGCCGCGGTGCTGTTCCGCGGCGAGGTCGCGACCCGGTTCGCCAAGCACCACCTGCCGAACTACGGCGTGTTCGACGAGTACCGCTGGTTCGTCCCCGGCGACCAGCTGCCGGTGGTCCGGGTGCACGGGGTGGACATCGCGCTGGCGATCTGCGAGGACATCTGGCAGGACGGCGGCCGGGTGACCGCCGCCCGCGAGGCCGGGGCCGGCCTGCTGCTGGTGGTCAACGGCTCGCCGTACGAGCGGAACAAGGACGACGCCCGGCTGGAGCTGGTGCGGCGCCGGGCCGCCGAGGCCGGCTGCGCGCTCGCCTACGTGAACATGGTCGGCGGCCAGGACGAGCTGGTCTTCGACGGCGACTCGATCGTGGTCGCCCCGGATGGCGAGGTGCTGGCCCGCTCGCCGCAGTTCGAGGAGCACCTGCTGGTGCTGGACCTCGACCTGCCGGCCGCCGGCAGCGACCACACCGACGGGCTGCTGCTCGCCGACGGACTGCACCTGGTCCGCACCGAGCTGGGCGGCGAGCCCGCCGACCCGCCCGCCGAGCCCAGGCGGGCCGAGGTCGCGCCGCGGATCGCCGACGAGGCCGAGATCTGGTCCGCGCTGGTCTCCGGCACCCGGGCGTACGTGCGCAAGAACGGCTTCCGCTCGGTGCTGATCGGCCTGTCCGGCGGCATCGACTCGGCCGTGGTGGCCGCCCTCGCGGTGGACGCGATCGGCGCCGAGAACGTGTACTGCGTCTCGATGCCGAGCCGCTACTCCTCGCAGCACTCCCGGGACGACGCGGCCGAGCTGGCCCACCGCACCGGGCTGAACTTCCGCACGGTGTCGATCGCCCCGATGTTCGACGCCTATGTGGCCGCCACCGAGCTGACCGGACTGGCGGAGGAGAACCTCCAGTCCCGGCTGCGCGGCACCCTGCTGATGGCGATCTCCAACCAGGAGGGGCACATCGTGCTCGCGCCCGGCAACAAGAGCGAGCTGGCGGTCGGCTACTCGACCCTGTACGGCGACTCGGTGGGCGCCTACGGCCCGATCAAGGACGTCTACAAGTCGCTGGTCTTCCGGCTCGCCCGCTGGCGCAACGAGGAGGCCGAACGGCTCGGCGCGGTGCCGCCGATCCCGGAGAACACCATCGTCAAGCCGCCGTCCGCCGAGCTGCGGCCGGACCAGAAGGACACCGACTCGCTGCCGGACTACGACCTGCTGGACACCGTCCTCGACCTCTACGTCGAGGGCGACCAGGGCCGGGACGCGATCGTGGCGGCCGGCTTCGACCCGGCCGTGGTGGACCGGGTGGTGCGGCTGGTCGACACCGCCGAGTACAAGCGGCGGCAGTACCCGCCGGGCCCGAAGATCTCGGCCAAGGGTTTCGGCCGGGACCGCCGGCTGCCGATCACCAACCGCTGGCGCCAGGGCTGAAGCTTGTTCCGGAAGGTCCGGGACAAGCTTCAGGTTGCCGGAACTACCCGGCCGCTCACCGGTACCGGTAGGTGGCGGCCACCGCGAGGTGGTCGCTGCCGTCCCGCTCCAGGGTCCGCGAGTCGGTGGGCTCCAGTCCGCCCTTGCTCATGATCTGGTCGATCCGGGCCATCGGGAAGGACGCCGGCCAGCTGAAGCCGAAGCCGTCCCCGGCCGCGCCCTGGGCCGAGCGCATCTGCGAGGTGATCGGCGCCAGGCTGCGGTCGTTCATGGTGCCGTTGAGGTCGCCGAGCAGCAGCACCTTCTTCAGCGGCTCGGCCTCGACGGCGTCGCCGAGCGCCTGGGCGCTGACGTCCCGCTGGTTGACGGTGAAGCCGCCCTCGGCCTTGAGCCGGACCGACGGCAGATGGGCGACGTACACCGCGAGCGGGCCCTTCGGGGTGGTCACCTCGGCCCGGAACGCCCTGGTCCAGCCCATCTTGATGTCCACCACCGAGGCGTCGCCGATCGGGTACTTGGACCAGAGCCCGACCGTGCCCTCCACCACGTGGTACGGGTAGCTCGCGGCCAGCCCGGACTCCAGGGCACGCAGCGGCCGGCCGGCCAGCTCCTGGAGCGCGACGATCTGCGCCCCGGACTTCTCCAGCATCCGGACGGTGCTCCGGGGGTCGGTGTTGGCGGCGGCCACGTTGTGGCTGACCACGGTGAAGTCGCCGGTGCCGCCGCTCTTGTCGGTGAGCAGGCCGCCGAACATGTTGGCCCAGATCGCCACCGGCACCAGCAGCGCGAGCAGCGCGGTGGCGGAGCGGCGCAGCAGGGCGGGGACGAGCAGGACCGGCACCGCCAGCCCCACCCAGGGCAGGAAGGTCTCCAGCAGGCTGCCGAGGTTGCCGACGCTGTTCGGCACCTCGGCGTGGAAGGCCAGCAGGGCGCCGGTGAGCAGGGCCAGGACGGCGAGCACGAGGCCGCGCCACCAGGTGGTACTGCCCCGGGCATCCCGGCCCCAGTCGCGCACGCCGAGGAACCCGGCCGGGCGCCGGCCGGATCCCGGGTCGCCGGCCTCTGCCGGGGACACCCGGTCCGCCCTGTCCGCCTGCGCCATCCGTGACTCCCGTCGTTCGCGCCGTCTGTCCGTCCGCGTGCGCCGCCGCCTGCTGGCGGAGGGCGTGCCGGACCTGTGCCGGTTCGGTCGGATTCCGGCCCAGCCTATGTCGGGACAGACGCCCGGCCGGGCGACCGGGGTTCCGGCGTGGCCCGGTTGGTGAGCCAGGCCACTGCGCGGCCGGCCGGGCCACAACCGCCTCCCGGCCTGCGGCGATGCCGACGGGAAGGCCGGCCGGGGGCGTGGAACAACTGCGGGGCGCTGCGGGAGTGCCCGTCCGGTCAGGCCCGGGCGGGCCGGAGGGCGGGACCCGCGACGCCGCCGAGGAGGGCGTCGACCATCCGCTCGGCGAGCTGCGGGTCGTCGAGGTCGGAGTCGTCCCAGAGCACGCTGCGGGCGAGGATCGGGCCGATCAGCAGATCGCCGAGCAGTTCCTCGTCGAGGTCGGCGCGCAGCTCGCCGCCGGCGAGGCCGCGCCGGATCACCTGGCGGGCGGCCTCCCGGCGGGGTGCGATCACCCGTTCGCGGTAGGCGGCGTGCAGCTCGGGCCAGCTGTGCATCTGGCCGAGCGCGGCCTTGAGCACCCAGCGGGAGCGCTTGGCCAGGCCGCGCAGCCGCATGTACTCGATCATCGCGACGAGGTCGCCGCGGATCGACCCGGTGGTCTCGGGGAGCGGCTCCTCCAGTCTGCTGACCATGTCGATCAGCAGGGCCTCCTTGTTGGGCCAGCGCCGGTAGATGGTGGCCTTGCCGACGCCGGCGGCGGTGGCGATGCCCTCGATGGTCAGTTCCGCCAGGCTGGTGCCGGCCGCCATCAGTTCCTCGACGCCGGCGAAGATCGCCTGTTCGGCGGCCTCGCTGCGGGGCCTGCCGCGGCGCGGGCCGGTGCAGGGCGGCGGCGCGGCCGTCGGGTCGGTCTTCATCTCGCATCTCCCGGTTGTGGAGCCCCCGCCCGGAGAGTGGGGCGGGGGTCGCACGCGCTCGTGGGCCCTGTCGCCGGCAGTCCTCCCGGCGACAGGGCCCCATTCTCGCTCAGCCCGGCCGCCGGTCAGACGTCCGCGGCCGCCTTCCGGAGGGCTGCGCCGGCCCGCTCGCCGTGCTCGGCCGCGTCCGCCGCCGCACCGGGGCCGGCGGGACCGGCGCCGGGACCGCCGGCCGGGACCTTGCCGGGCAGCAGGAACCAGGCCAGCAGGGCGCCGGCCGCGGTGATCCCGGCGGAGAGCCCGGCCACCACGTGCATCGCGTGGATGAAGGAGTCGTTGGCCGGGCCGATCAGTTCCTTGCCCCGCTCGCCGAGTCGCGCGGCGACGGCCATGGTGGCCTCCAGCGACTCGCCCGCCTTCTCCCGCAGCTCCGGGGTGGGCAGCTGGGCGAGCTTGTCGGAGACCCCGTCGCGGTAGACGGTGGAGAGCACGGCGCCGAGCACCGCGACCCCGAGCGAGCCGCCGACCTGGCGGAAGGTGTTGTTGACGGCCGAGCCGGCGCCGGCCTTCTCGCGCGGCAGCGAGCCCATGATCGCGACCGTGATCGGCGGCATGACGTGCGCCATGCCGGTGCCCATCAGCAGGCCGAGCACGACCAGCACCCAGATCGGGGTGGTGGCGCTCAGCAGCAGGTAGCCGAGGAAGCCGACCGCGATGAACACCATGCCGGCGGCGCAGGTGGCGCGGACGCCGAAGCGGTCGACCACCAGCCGGGCGCGCGGGGCGAAGACCAGCTGGGCGGCGGCCAGCGGCAGCATCAGCACACCGGCCTCCAGGGCGCTGTAGCCGCGCACGCTCTGGGTGTAGAAGACGCCGAAGAACGAGACGCCCATCAGCGCGAAGAACACCACGCCGATCACCACCACCGAGGCGCTGAACACCTTGTCGCGGAACCAGTCGACGTCCAGCGCGGGGTGCGCGGTGCGGCGCTCGAAGACCACGAAGGCGGTCAGCGCCACCAGGCCGAGCAGCACCGGCCCCCAGGCCGCGACGGCGGTGAAGTCCGCCAGCTCGCCGCCCTTGATGATGCCGTAGATCAGCGCCACCAGGCCGATGATGGAGAGCAGCACGCCGACCGGGTCCATCCGGCCCGGCTTGGGGTCCTTGGACTCCGGGACGAGCAGGGCCATCGCGATCACCGCGACGATCACGATCGGCACATTGACCAGGAAGACCGAGCCCCACCAGAAGTGCTCGATCAGCAGGCCGCCGGTGATCGGGCCGATCGCGATCGCGAGCCCGACCGCGCCGGCCCAGATGCCGATCGCCTTGGGCTGCTCGGCGCGCTCGAAGACGTTCATGATGATGGCGAGCGTGGCCGGCATGGCCAGCGCCCCGCCGACGCCCATCAGGGCGCGGTAGCCGATCAGTTCGCCCGGCGTGGAGGCGAGCGCGGAGAGCAGCGAGGCGAGGCCGAAGACGACCATGCCGGCCAGCAGGGCCCGCTTGCGGCCGAACCGGTCGCCCAGCAGTCCGGAGGTGAACAGCAGTCCGGCGAAGACCAGGGTGTACGAGTTGATCGACCATTCCAGGTCGCTCTGGCTGGCGCCGATGCCGGTGGGCGCCGGGGAGGCGATGGTCTTCATCGCGACGTTGAGGATCGAGTTGTCGAGGACGACGACGAGCAGGGCGAGCACCAGGGTGCCCAGGATCGCCCAGCGGCGGCGGTGGATGGCTTCCGGCACCCGGGGTGGCGCGGCGGCGGTGGTCATGGCTTCTTCCCGTCCGTGGTACGGCGTGGCACTGGCGGGCAAATTCGAGCCGCGGTCGTCTCGTAAACCCCCCGCAGCGAGCGTAGCGCCCATTTCGATACGAGACGGCTCCGTTTCGTAAAACCCTGGCAAAGATCCGCGCGGCCGCTCCCGCACACAGCGCGGCCCCGCCCCTTTTGCACCCGCGCCGGGCCGTGCAAGCATGGAGGTGATCCGGGGACGCCGCACGGCGCCACGAGACGACAACCCTTCAGGAGCCTGTTCGATGAACGCTTCTTCGCCTTCGCCTGCCCAGAACCAGGCGTCGACCACCACCCTCTACGGTGGGGTCACCACCCGCCGCGTCACCGTCCGCGACCTCGCCGCAGCCAAGCAGCGCGGCGAGAAGTGGTCGATGCTGACCGCCTACGACGCCCTCACCGCCGGCGTCTTCGACGAGGCCGGCACGCCCGTCCTGCTGGTCGGCGACTCCGCCGGCAACTGCCACCTCGGCTACGAGACCACCGTGCCGGTGACCATGGACCAGATGGTCATGCTGGCCGGCGCCGTCGTCCGGGGCACCAAGCGGGCCATGATCGTCGCCGACCTGCCGTTCGGCTCCTACCAGGAGTCCCCGGCCCAGGCGATGCACAACGCGGTCCGGCTGATGAAGGACGCCGGGGTCGGCGCGGTCAAGCTGGAGGGCGGCGAGCGCAGCGCCCGCTCGATCGAGCTGCTGGTCGAGGCCGGCATCCCGGTGATGGCGCACATCGGCCTCACCCCGCAGTCCGTGCACGCGCTGGGCGGCTACCCCGTCCAGGGCCGCGGCGACGAGGCCGCGCACCAGCTGCTGCGCGACGCCAAGGCGGTGCAGCAGGCCGGCGCCTTCGCGGTCGTCCTGGAGGCGGTGCCCGCCGAGCTGGCCAAGCAGGTCACCGAGCAGCTCACCGTCCCGACCGTCGGCATCGGCGCCGGGGTGGACTGCGACGCCCAGGTGCTGGTCTGGACCGACTTCGCCGGCATGACGGCGGGCCGGGTGCCCAAGTTCGTCAAGCAGTACGCCAACCTGCGGGCCGTCCTCGGCGACGCCGCCCGCGCGTTCGCCGAGGACGTCCGCGGCGACGCCTTCCCCGCCCCGGAGCACACCTTCCACTGACGCGCTCCCCGTCACCGGGACCCGGCCACGGCCGGGCCGGGCCCCGGTGACAGCCGCCTGACAGCGCGCCGACAGCGGCTCGCCGGCGGGCCGCCCGCCCGACACCCGGCTGACAGCGGGCTGACAGCCGGGGCGGACAGTCTTCTCGCATGACACGAATCTCCACCGCCCCGAACGACCGGGGGCCCGCTGCGGGGAATGCCGTCGAGGTCCGCGGCATCGTCAAGCACTTCGGCAGCACCAAGGCGCTCGACGGCGTCGACCTCACCGTGCGCGAGGGCACCGTCCTCGGCGTGCTCGGCCCCAACGGGGCCGGCAAGACCACCCTGGTCCGCGTCCTCTCCACCCTCATCAAGCCCGACGCCGGCACCGCCTTCGTCGGCGGCTACGACGTGCTGCGCCAGCCCAAGCAGCTGCGCCGCACCATCGGCCTCACCGGCCAGTACGCCTCGGTCGACGAGCTGCTCTCCGGCTACGAGAACCTCTACCTGATCGGCCGGCTGCTCGACCTCTCCAGCAAGGAGGCCAAGGCGCGCGCCACCGAGCTGCTGGAACGGTTCTCGCTCACCGAGGCCGCCAAGCGCGTCGCCAAGACCTACTCCGGCGGCATGCGCCGCCGCCTCGACCTGGCCGCCTCCATGATCGGCCGCCCCCGGGTCCTCTACTTGGACGAGCCCACCACCGGCCTGGACCCGCGCACCCGCAACGAGGTCTGGGACGAGGTGCAGCGGATGGTCGCCGAGGGCGCCACCGTGCTGCTCACCACCCAGTACATGGAGGAGGCCGAGCAGCTCGCCCAGGAGCTGACCGTCATCGACCGCGGCCGGGTGATCGCCAGCGGCGGCGTGGCCGAGCTCAAGGCCAAGGTCGGCGGCCGGACCCTCCAGGTCCGCCCGACCCACCCGGCCGAGCTCCCCGAGATGGCCCGCTGCCTGCACGACAGCGGCATCGCGACGGCCACCTTCTCCGCCGACACCGGCCTGCTCTCGGTGCCCCTCACCGCGGACGAGCAGCTGACCGCCGTGGTCGGTGTCCTCGGCACCCGCGGCTTCGGCATAGCCGGCATCGACACCAAGGTGCCCAGCCTCGACGAGGTCTTCCTCGCCATCACCGGCAAGCCCGCGGACGTCGCGGACCGCACGGACACCGCTGTCCCCAGCCTCGCCAAGGAGCCCGTCGCATGACCACCGCCACACTCACCCCGACCCCGACCCCGACCTCGGGCGCCCGGAAGACGGCGGCCGAGGACGGCCGGATCGGCCTGGGGGCCAACCTCCGCCACGTCGGCGCGCTGACCCGCCGCAACCTGATGCGGATCAAGGCCGACCCGGAGTCGATGTTCGACGCGGTGCTGATGCCGATCATCTTCACCGTGCTGTTCGTCTACGTCTTCGGCGGCGCCGTCTCCGGCGACCAGGACGCCTACAAGCAGTACATGATCCCCGGTCTGATGGGTCAGACCGGCCTGACCCTGGCGATGGCCGTCGGCACCGGGCTGAACAGCGACTTCCAGACCGGCGTGATGGACCGGTTCCGCACCCTGCCGATCGGCCGGGCCTCGGTCCTGCTCTCCAAGATCGGCGCGGAGACCTGCCGCGCGCTGCTCTCCTTCGGCATCATGATCACCTTCTCGCTCTGCATCGGCTTCGACCTGAAGGGCGGTCTGCTGCCCACGCTGGCCGCGGTCGGGCTCTCGCTGCTCTTCGGCATGTCGATCGTGTGGATCTCGATGCTGCTGGGCATGGCGCTGCGCAGCGCCCAGGCCGTCCAGGGAGTCTCCATGCTGGTCCTGATGCCGATGCAGTTCGGCAGCTCGATCTTCGCCCCGACCGACACCATGCCGGGCTGGCTCCAGGCCTTCACCAAGGTCAACCCGCTGTCCGCGCTGGCCGACGCCTGCCGGGCCCTGATGAACGGCCAGGGCGCCGTGGGGCACCCGGTACTGATCGTGCTGGCCTGGTCGATCGGCATCACCGCGGTCTTCGCACCGCTCGCCGTCGCCCGGTTCCGCAAGCGGACCTGAGCCCCGGCCGACCGGCCGACCGACCGGCCGGCACACCGGCCCCGGACGCGCGAGGGGAGCGCCCGGGGCCGGCTCCTTCGGCTTTCAGGTGCTCCCCGTTCGGCGCACCGGCGGCTCCCGGCTCAGCGCACCAGCTCGTCCAGCATGGCGTTGGCCTCCGTCACGGACATCGTCCGACCCTCGGCGGCCGCCACCTCGAACTCCGCGTCACCGAGCATCCCGCGCAGGGCGTCCTCGGTCCGCTCGCGCTCGACCCGGTCGAGGTAGCCGCCCTTCGGCCCGTTCATCCCGGTGTGTGCGCCGAACAGCACCGCGGCCAGCCGGGCCCGCGCCAGGTCGCCGTCCCGCCGGGCGAACGCCTCCAGCAGCCCGATCACCGGCGGCAGCATCATCACCGACATCTGGTCCACGAAGCCGCTCGCCGCGGCCGGCACCGAGCGCATCAGCTGCCGGCCCTCGCCGACCAGCTCCCGCCCGAGGTCGGGATCGCCGGCCCGGGCGATGATCCAGCCCCGGGTGACCGTCAGCATCCCGCCCACCACGTCCGGGGCGAACGCGCCGATCCGCGTCCACCGGAGCACGTCCAGCTCGGCCAGGGCCCGCTCGAAGTCCCCGCGCTGCGCATTGATGCCGCAGAGCATCAGGTGACCGAACAGCAGCGCGCCGTTGGTCGCCTGGTTGTCCCCCGGCTCGATCCCGTCCAGCGCCGCCCGGATCTGCCGCTCCCCCGCCGCGAGGTCGCTGTCCAGCATCGCCGACCCCAGGTGCACCTGGAGCATCGGCACCTCCTGCGGCGCGCCCAGCTCCTCGGCCAGCTCGATCGCCCGGCGGTACGCCTCCACCGCATCGGCCGAACGGCCCTGGTTGGCCAGCGACTCGCCGCGCGCGGACAGCGCCTGGGACATCCCCCAGCGGTCGCCGGCCCGGCGGTACAGCTCCAGCGACTCCTCGCCGTCCAGGGTGCTCTGCTCGGCCCCGCCCGGCCAGTCGTTCATCATCTTGGCCCGGATCTGCAGGATGAACGCCAGGTCGCTCGCGTTGCCGTGCTCCCGGCAGCCCGCCACCGCGTCGTCCAGCAGGTCCCGCATGGCGTCCAGCTGGCCGATCAGGAAGGCGCCGAAGACCCGCATCAGCCCGGGGAAGCGGTAGGACTGCGGCAGGTCGCTGCTGTAGGCCTCGGTGACCTTGCGGGCGGTGGCGACCGCCTCCGGGTCGCCCAGGACGTCGAGATTGCCCTCGAAGATGCTGATCAGCCGGTAGATGACGATCGCCCGGCGGGCCTCCCCGAGCACCTCCGGCGGCATCGGTACCGAGTACTCCAGCACGTGCCGGTCCAGCGGCACCGGACGGGCCGCGGCGTCGAACGGGTCGGGGCCGATCGACAGCACCGCGTCGTACCAGCGCCGGGCCTCCTGGCTGTAGCCGCGCAGCGACCAGTACCAGCTCATGCCCAGTGCCAGGACCACCGCCTCGCCCTCGTCCCGGCGGCAGACGGCGCGGCGCAGCGCCGCCCGGATGTTGTCGTGCTCGCGCTCCAGCACCGCCAGCCAGTGCAGCTGCTCGGGCCCGTGGACATGGAGGTCGGCGCCGCGGACCAGCTCGCGGAAGTACTCGACGTGCCGGCCCCCGGTGGCGGCGGTCTCCTCCGCCTCGGCCAGCCGCTCGTCGGTGTACTCGTGGATGGTCTCCAGCATCCGGTAGCGCGGCGGTCCCTCCCCGTCCAGGTCGGCCACCAGCAGGGACTTGTCGACCAGCGAGAGCAGCAGGTCGGCGACCTCCTCGCGGGGCACCTCGGCCTCGTCCGAGCAGACCGACTCGGCCGCCTCCAGGCTCCAGCCGCCCGCGAACACCGCCAGCCGGCGCAGCACCGCGCGCTCCTGCTTGCCCAGCAGGTCCCAGCTCCAGTCGACCACCGCGCGCAGCGTCTGCTGACGCGGCAGCAGGGTCCGGCTGCCCGCGGTGAGCAGCGCGAACCGGCTGTCCAGCCGGTCGGCGATCTGCCGGGCCGTCATCACCCGGAGCCGGGCGGCGGCCAGTTCGATGGCGAGCGGCAGCCCGTCCAGCCGGCGGCAGATCTCGGCGCAGGCCTCCGGATCGCTCTGCGGGTCGAAGCCGGGGCGGGCGGCTGCGGCCCGCTCGGTCAGCAGCCGCAGCGCCACCGGGTCCGGCAGCGGCTCGACCGGCAGGACGGTCTCGCCCGGCACCCCCAGCGGCTCCCGGCTGGTGGCCAGCACGGTCAGCCCCGGGCACTCGGTGAGCAGGGTGTCCGCGAGATCGGCGGCGGACTGGATCAGGTGCTCGCAGTTGTCCAGGACGAGCAGCATCCGGCGGCGCCCGCAGTGCTCGATCAGCCGGCGCACCGGGTCGTCGGTGCGGCCCTCGATCACCTCGGCGACCATGCTGGCGCCGGTGTGCAGGACGGTCGCGCGCAGGCCGAGCGCCGACACCACCGCGCCCGGCACCGCGTCCGGGCGCTCCACCGGGGCGAGCTCGGCCACCCAGACGCCGTCCGGCCAGTGCCCGGCGCCCTGCTCCAGGCGGCCGGCCTCGACCGACAGCCGGGTCTTGCCGGAGCCGCCGGGGCCGGTGAGGGTGACCACCGGGCTCGGTGCTGCTGCCGGTGCCGGCGGCACGGGCTCCGCGGTCGGGGCGCTCTCCACGGCCGGGGCGGTCTCCACCGCCGGGGCGACCGGTTCGGACGGGCTCAGCAGCTCGGCGTACAGCGACTGGAGCCGGCGCCCGGGATCGACGCCCAGCTCGTCCGCCAGGGCCCGCCGGGTCTGCTCGTAGTGGCGCAGCGCCTCGGCCGTCCGGCCGGACTCGTGCAGCGCCCGGACCATCAGGTACTGCAGCGGCTCGTCCAACGGCTTGCCCTCGCACAGCTCGGCGAGCTCGGCCACCAGCTCGGCCGCCCGGCCGAGGCCGAGCTCGGCGGTGATCCGGTGCCGGCGGACCTCCTCGCGCTGCGCCTCCAGCCTGGTCGCCGGGCCGCCCCGGTCCGGCAGGTCGGCGAGCGCCGGGCCGCGCCACAGCGAGAGCGCGGCGCGCAGCCGCTCGGCGGCCGACACCTGGTCGCCCTGCTCCAGCGCCCGGCGGCCCTCCCCGGCCAGCCGCTGGAACTCGGCGAGGTCGGTGGCGGGCTCGGTCAGCCAGTACCCGGCCGGGCCGGAGCCGACCCGGTCGCGGCCGATGGTCCGACGCAGCCGGCCGACCAGGGTCTGGAGCGCGGCCGACGCGTCCTGCGGTGGCTCGGCGTCCCACACCTCGTCGACCAGCAGGTCGGCCGGCACCGGCCGCCCCTGGCGCAGCGCCAGCGCGGCGAGCAGGGCGCGCAGCCGGGCTCCGCCGAGCGGGACCGGGGTGCCGTCGTCGTGGTGGGCCGTGGTGGTGCCGAGGATGCCGTAGTGCACCGCACCATTCTGGTGGATCGACCCCGTCCCCCACGCACATTTGTCCAGTCCTCGACCCTGACTGCACCCTGACTCCGGGAGACCGCGCCAGGAACCCGGTGCCGGGCTCCGTACGTTCACCCTGGACGGCTTGTCCGGCGCGGGCCCGCCCGGCATGATCGGCCTCTGCCCCGCCCCCATCTCCCGACCACCGGAGCACCCACACCATGACCTTCGCCGCCACGCAGCGCTCACGCAGCGAGGACCGCCGGATCAGCCCGGTGTTCTGGGCCCTGCTCGCGATCTTCGCCACCTCCGCCGTGGCGGTGTTCCAGGGCTACGGCAACGCCCGGTTCGGGATCTTCCTGTTCGTGGTGGCCGGCTGGATGGTCTCGCTCTGCCTGCACGAGTTCGCGCACGCGCGCACCGCGCTGCACGGCGGCGACATCAGCGTCGGCGCCAAGGGCTACCTGACCCTCAACCCGTTCAAGTACGCCAACGCCCTGCTCAGCTTCGTGCTGCCGATCGTCTTCGTGCTGCTCGGCGGCATCGGCCTGCCCGGCGGCGCGGTCTGGATCGAGCGGCACCGGGTGCAGGGCCGGCTCAAGCACAGCCTGATCTCGGCCGCCGGGCCGCTGGTGAACCTGCTCGCCGCGGTGCTGCTGCTGGTCCCGGTCGGCGCGGGCTGGCTGGACGACCCCGAGGTGCACGCGGTCTGGAACGGCTACGAGCTGAACGTCTCGCCGCTGGCGCTCGCCCTGGGCTTCCTCGGCATGCTCCAGCTGAGCGCGACCCTGCTCAACCTGCTGCCGGTGCCCGGCCTGGACGGCTACGGGATCGTCGAGCCCTGGCTCTCGGCCAAGACCCGGCGGGCGATCGAGCCGTTCGCGCCGTACGGCATGCTGGCCGTCTTCGCGCTGCTCTGGCAGCCGGAGATCAACCACTGGTTCTTCGAGGTCGTGTACGGCGCGATGGACCTGGTGGGCGTCGACCGGGCCTACCCGCAGGTGGGCCACGAGCTGTTCATGTTCTGGAAGGACTGACCGGACTCAGGCCCGCTCGGCCGCCGCGCGGGCCAGCTTCTCCCGGCGCACGTTCATCCAGAGCACATTGCTGGCAATGCCGGCCATCGGCAGCCAGACGAGGCCGAGCCACCAGCCCTGCACCAGCGAGACCACGGCGGCGGCCAGCGCGAGAACGACGACGAGCGAGGCGAGGACGGACGTGCGGGGCATGGCGGGGTACTCCTGCGGCCGGGGGTGAGGTCGGCCCCCATTGTCGCCGACCTCACCCCCGGACCGGGTCCAGGGGTGAGGTCGGCGATCCGGTCCGATCGTCGGACGACCGGACCGTGCGTTCGGCGGGACGTCCGCGGTCGGACGCCGGTGCTCAGACGTCCGTGATCCGCAGGCCCGCGTGCGCCTTGTAGCGGCGGTTGACCGAGATGAGGTTCGCCACCAGCGACTCCACCTGGTGCGCGTTGCGCAGCCGGCCCGCGAAGATGCCCCGCATGCCGGGGATCCGGCCCGCCAGCGCCTGCACGATGTCGGTGGCGGCCCGCTCCTCGCCGAGCACCATCACATCGGTGTCGATCCGCTCGATCGACTCGTCCTGGAGCAGCACCGCCGACAGGTGGTGGAAGGCCGCGGTCACCCGGGAGTCCGGCAGCAGGGCGGCGGCCTGCTGGGCGGCGCTGCCCTCCTCCGGGACGAGCGCGAAGGCGCCCTGCTTGTCGAAGCCGAGCGGGTTGACGCAGTCCACCACGATCTTGCCGGCCAGCTCCTCGCGGAGGGCGGTGAGGGTGGCGGCGTGCCCGTCCCAGGGCACCGCCACGATGACGATGTCGCTCTCACGGGCGGTGGCGGCATTGTCGGCGCCCCGCACCCCCAGGCCGATCGCGTCCGCCGAGGCCTGCGCGCGGGCCGCGTCGCGCGAGCCGATGATCACCTGCTGGCCGGCCTTGGCCAGCCGCAGGGCCAGCCCCCGCCCCTGGTCGCCGGTGCCGCCGAGGACACCGACCACCAGCTGCGAGACGTCCGGCAGCTCGTGGGCCGGGTTTGTCGCTGAATCGAGGGAAGTCATGGGCCGATCCTGCCAAACGAGCGGCCCGTCGCGACATCCTGTGCGCCATGGACGCGGTGAGAGTTTCGGCACTGAGGGACCGTCTGGCCGGAACCGGTTGGCTGGAAGCCGTCGGCGGCTTCGCCGGGGAGCTGCGGCACGCGGTCACCCGGCGCGGGGCGGGCGAGCTGCTGCTCGTCGGCACCACCGGGTACGAGCCCTGGCACCTGGCCGCCCATCTGGAGGACGAGGCCGCCTGGTCGGACGTCCCCCGGCTGGCGCCCACCCTGCTGCGGCACCGGGTCCCGGCCGCCGCCCCGGCCCATCTGGCGCACGGTCTCGGCCGGCTGACCGGGGCCGGGCGCGGCGCGACCGTCCTGGTGGTGGCCCCGACGGCGGCCGGGGAGCCGCTGCTGGAGCGGGTGCACGACGCCCGGCGGCACGGGGCGACGGTACTGGCGCTGGAAGGCGCGGCGCCGGGCACCCCGGGCGGGTCCGCCGGCCCGGGCGACCTGGCCGGGCTGGCACACGGGCGGCTCGCCGTCGGCACCGCCGAGGACGAGCCCTTCGACCTGGCCCAGCACCTGGTCAGCACCGCCGCCGGGCAGCCGCCCGGGCCGCGCTCGGCGCTGGGGCGGCTGGCCGCGCTCGCCGAGCGGCTCACCGCGGGGCCGACGATCAGCCGCTGGTGACGGCGGGTAGGGCGGCGGACGGGGGGCGGCGGGTAGGACGGTAGGCGGGGCGGCGGCCGGGCCCGGCCCCCGCACAGGATGGTCGCTCGTGAACGAAGCCGCCCCGTCCCCGAGCAGTCGGGCGAAGTCCCTGCTGCGCACGGTCACTCCCGACCTGACCCCCTGGCGCTCCTCCCGGGAGTTCCGCCTGCTGTGGCTCTCCGGCTGTGTCACCGGCTTCGGCAGCTTCCTCACCTACGTCGCGGTGCCGATGCAGATCAAGGAGTTGACGGACTCCTCGGTCGCGGTCGGCCTGGTCGGCGCCTTCGAGCTGGTCCCGCTGATCGTCTTCGGCCTCTGGGGCGGCGCCCTCGCCGACGCCCTGGACCGCCGCCGCCTGGTGCTGTTCGCCGAGGCGGGGCTCGGTCTGCTCAGCATCCTGCTGCTGGTCAACGCGCTGCTGCCGACCCCCGTGCTGTGGCCGATCTACCTGGTGGCCGCGCTGGTCGCCGCCGCCGACGGCCTGCAGCGCCCGGCCCTGGACGCGCTCACCCCGCGGATCGTCCCGCACGACCAGCTGACCGCCGCCTTCGCGCTCAACTCCCTCTACCGCAACGCCGCCTCGGTGGCCGGTCCGACCCTGGCCGGCGTCGTGGTCACCTTCGCCGGGGTGCAGACCGCGTACGCCCTGGACGTGGTCACCTTCGCCGCCTCGCTGCTGCTGCTCTCCCGGATCCGGGCGGTACCGCCGCCCACCGGCGCCGAGAAGCCCTCGGTGCGGGCGGTGCTCACCGGCGTCCGCTACGCGTGGAGCCGCAAGGACCTGCTCGGCACCTACGCGATCGACCTGTGCGCGATGCTGTTCGCCTTCCCGGTGGCGATCTTCCCGTTCCTGGCCGCCGAGCTGGACGCCGGCTGGGCGCTCGGCCCGATGTACGCCGCCTCGGCGGTCGGCGCCCTGCTGGTCTCGGTGACCGGCGGCTGGACGTCCCGGATCCACCGGCACGGCCGGCTGCTGCTGGTCGCGGCGCTCGGCTGGGGCGTGGCGATCGCCCTGGCCGGCCTGTCCGGCTCGGTCTGGCTGGTGCTGCTCTTCCTGGCGCTGGCCGGCGGCGCCGACCAGATCAGCGGGATCGCCCGCTCCACGCTGTGGAACCAGTCGATCCCGGACGCGCTGCGCGGCCGGATGGCCGGTGTCGAGCTGCTCAGCTACTCGGTCGGGCCGCAGCTGGGCCAGGTCCGGGCGGGCGGCATGGCCGGACTGGTCGGCGTCCGGGCCTCGGTGTGGGTCGGCGGCGTGGCCTGTGTGGTGGGCGTGCTCGCGCTGGCCACCGCCCTGCCCCGGTTGCTCTCCTACGACGACCGCACCGATCCGCACGCGGCCGCCGTCCGCGCCGAGCACGAGCGCGCGGCGGCGGAACGGACGGCCTCGGAACGGGCGGCGGGACCCGCCTCGGCCGAGGAGAGCCCCGCCGCCGCCGGCTAGCCGGCCGGGGCTACTCCCCCGCGCCGTCCTGCGGCCGGTCGTTCCACTGGGGGTCGTTCTTCCACTCGCGGTTGCGCAGCTCCGCGGTCTCCAGCGCGTGCGCCGCCTCCTGCTGGGTGGCGTACGGGCCCAGGCGGTCCTTGGCCGGGCACTCCGGCCCCTCCTCGACCTTGCCGTGCTTGATGCAGTAGAACCATTCGCCGGGCCGGCCGGTCGGCTTGTTCCGGCGGAATCCCAGGGCCATGGTGGTCACCTCCGTATCGGCGGTCGTGCCCCGCCGTGGCGTCGCGTCGTCCCGATCATTCCCCGCCCCGGTGCCGTCCGCACACCTGGTGCCCGCCCCCGGACCGGAGGGCCCGACACTTAGAATCGGCGCCATGGCACTCGTACCCGGCATCCAGTCACCCATCCGCAAGGTCCCGGCGCACATCCCGCGCCCCGAGTACGTCGGGAAGCCCGCGCCGACGCCGTACACCGGGCCCGAGGTGCAGACCGCCGAGACGATCGAGAAGATGCGGATCGCCGGCGGCATCGCCGCCCGGGCGATGGCCGAGGCGGCGAAGCTGATCGCGCCCGGCGTCACCACGGACGCGCTGGACGCGGTCGCGCACGCGTACATGTGCGACCACGGGGCCTACCCGTCCGACCTCGGCTACCGGGGCTTCCCCAAGTCGGTCTGCACCTCGATCAACGAGGTCATCTGCCACGGCATCCCCGACTCGACCGTCCTCCAGGACGGCGACATCGTCAACATCGACGCCACCGCGTACATCCACGGGGTGCACGGCGACCTCAACGCCACCTACCTGGTCGGCGACGTGGACGAGGAGTCCCGGCTGCTGGTCGAGCGGACCAGGGAGTCGCTGGACCGGGCGATCAAGGCGGTCAAGCCGGGCCGCCTGATCAATGTGATCGGACGGGTCATCGAGTCCTACGCCAAGCGCTTCGACTACGGCGTGGTCCGCGACTTCACCGGACACGGCATCAACACGTCGTTCCACTCCGGCCTGATCGTCCCGCACTACGACAGCGAGCGGGCCACCGAGGTCATCAAGCCGGGCATGACCTTCACCATCGAGCCGATGCTCACCCTCGGCACCTACGACTACGAGATCTGGTCGGACGGCTGGACCGTCGTCACCAAGGACCGCAAGCGCACCGCCCAGTTCGAGCACACCCTGGTGGTCACGGCGGACGGCGCGGAGGTCCTCACCCTGCCGTAGGGCCGGGGGACCGGGCCGGCCCACCGGGCCGGCCCGCGTCGGCGGTCGGCCGATCAGCGGGTCGGCCGATCAGCTGGTCAGCCGGTCAGCCGATCAGCCACTGCTCCTCGGCCACCGCGCCCACCTCGGTGCAGGCGTCGGTCAGCACGTCCAGGACGCGCAGCGGGTCCGGCAGCGGCTGCTCAGGACCGCGCAGCCAGCGCACCTCGGAGCCGTCCGGCAGCGCGGCCGGCGGCAGCAGGGTGTACGAGCCGCGGCAGTGCCAACGCAGGCCGGGGTGCTCGGACATGGTGTCGGGGGTGGAGTCCAGGGCGCTCGGCCACCACTCGTCCTCGTCCACCGGGGTGCCCCTGGTGGCGGTGAAGAACAGGTAGCGGTCCTCGCCGACCGCGGCCACCGGGCCCTCGACGCCGAGCGCGGTCAGCCGCTCCAGGGCGAGCCGGCCGGCCTCGGCCGGGACGTCCAGTACGTCGTGGGCGCGGCCAGTGGCGGTGACGAAGTTGGCCAGCGGGTCGCGGGAGAGCCAGCGGGCGAGCTGCTCCGGGTCGGTGGTGGCCTGCGTCTGCCAGGCGAAGGAGACCGGGTGCTGGGCCGGGGCCGGACAGGCCACCCGGTCGCAGGAACAGCGGTACCCGGCCGGATGCGCGGCGGGAGCGAGCGGGAAGCCGGCGCGCACGGCGCCGAGCAGTTGGTCCAGTCTGGCGGCGGGGGTGTCGGGTGCCGCCGACCGGGCCCGCTCACGATCCCGCTTCTGCCACCAGGCCGTCCACCTGCCGCCGGATTCCATCGGGCCCCTTCCGCGCATTGCCGTGCCTGGTGTGACACAGCGTTCGACGTACCACTCCGACGCAACGCACGGCGCCCCCCGCTGCTTCCCCGGGTGGTGCTCGGCACTGCGGTCCCGCGCCCCGCCGACCGGAGCCGGGGTTGCCGGACGGTCGACGCCCGGGGTCACGGTACGGAGTCAAGGCGGCACGACGGCTGCGGCTCGGCGGCCCGGCGGGCACGATGAGATGCGCCTCGCCCGGCCCGTACGGGCCCGCTGACCCGGGTGGACCCCGAGGGCGTAACAGGAAGGATAAGGGTGCGCGGGCCCTTCGGATGACCGGGGGCGGTGCCTCTCCGGTCACACTCCCGGCACCCGGCCCTCACACCGCCTTCGCCGGGACACCCGCGGCGGCCCGGTCCGCCCCCGTTCGCCGGGCCCTCCGCGAACCCCCGCCGGGGTGAGACCCTGGTGGGGTGAAGAGCGCGGACACCGAATTCGTCGGCGGCCCCCTGGACGGCCGGACCCTCCCCATCCCGCTGGGCCCGATGTACGGGGTGCCCAAGAAGTACACCGTGCCGGTCCCTTCGCACGGGGACACCCCGGCGCGCACACTGGTGTACGTCCGGGCCAAGCAGCAGCGGGGCACCCGCTGGTTCTGGCGCTACGAGTACGACGAGGCGGCCACCGCCCGCGCTTCCGGGTGACGGCCGCCTCCCCTCGCGGGAGGACGGCGATGGCGAGAACCGAACGGCACCCGAGGAACCGCTCCCGGTCGGTGGCGCTGCACAATCGACAGGTGGCCGGGGTCACGGCCGGCCTGCTGGTGGCGGTCAGTGTCTACAGCGCGGTGCTCGGCTCCAACGGCTGGCTCTGGTTCGGCTGGGCGGTGCTGCTGCTCGCTTGCGTGGCACTGTTCGCCGTCCGCTCCTGAGCAGCCGCACCGCCCGCACCGGGACCGCGCCCCGGACCGGAACCGGTCAGGCGTCCTCGGCCAGGATCAGGTAGAGCTTCTTGCGGGCCTCGTTGAGCACCTCCAGGCCCTTGGCGCGCTGCGCCTCGGTGCCCGTCGCCATGACCTGGCGGACGGCCTGCTCCACCGCGCCCAGCGCCTGGCCGACCTCCTGGACCGCGGCCCAGTCGACCTCCTGACCGGCCTCCGCCCACGGCTCGTCCGGTCCGGCCTCGGCCTCGGTCCGGCCCGCCTCGGTGAGCTGGACCAGCCGCTTGCCGCCGATCTCCTCCGCCGTGACCAGGCCCTCCTCCTCCAGCAGCTGGAGGGTGGGGTAGACCGAACCGGGGCTGGGCCGCCAGGCCCCGCCCGAGCGCTCGGCGATCTCGGCGATCATCTCGTAGCCGTGCATCGGCCGCTCCTTGAGCAGCGCCAGCAGCGAGGCACGCACGTCCCCGCGCCGGGCCCGCCCGCCGCGCCGTCCGCGCACCCACGGCGG
>NZ_JZWY01000276.1:0-8479 GCF_000966955.1 Streptomyces sp. NRRL S-495 | reverse complement strand
CCGCCCGCCGCGCCGTCCGCGCCCCCACGGCGGCGGCCCGCCGAAGCCGCCCCGGGCCCACGGCGGCCCCGGGCGTCCACCCGGCCCGCCGCCGCCGAAGGGCGGCCCGAAGGGACCGAACGCCCCCCGGCCCTCGTACCTCTCACCGGGCGTACCGGCGAACTCCGGCCCCGGGCGGCAACCGCCGGGACCGCCTTCTCCACGGAATCGTCCTGGGCGCATGGCACCCACCTCCAGTTCGGACCGCTCGGACGCGGCCCCGTCGCGACGATCGTCAGACGATCGTTCGGGACAGTCGAGTTACTGTCTCGATAACTCGACGATATATCGCTGACTGTCGACCGTCAACGCTTTCCGATACACCTTCCGACACTGCCGCCCCCTCGGCCGCTACGGTGCGTGCATGGCCGGAGAACGAGACCTCGCAACGCTGCTGCGCGACCTGCGCCCCGTGCTCAACCCGGGGCGGTACGTCTACTGCACGCTCCCCACCAAGGTGCCCGCCGGACTGCGGCCGGTCGCCACCGTCGCCGAACCCGAGGGGGTGACCGTGGTGGTGGCCCAGGAGGAGGCGGACGCACTGGGCCTGCGCTACGAGTACGTGGCCGCCTGGATCACCCTGCGGATCCACTCCGCCCTGGAGGCCGTCGGCCTGACCGCCGCCGTCGCGACCCGGCTCGCCGAGGAGGGGCTCAGCTGCAACGTGGTGGCCGGCTACCACCACGACCACCTCTTCGTCGCCGCCGGCGACGCCGAACGCGTCCTCGCCGCCCTGGAGAAGCTCTCCGACCGCTCCGCGTGACCGGGTGGCTCCACCGGGTGGCCGCCCGCCGGGGGCGCTCGGACACTGGGAAGGGCCGGGCAGCCGCCCGGCCCCGCCGTCCGCCCCACCCGCCCGGAAGGAAGTGCGCCGCCATGGCCACCTGCGTCACCTGCGGCAACGACTACTGGCTCGCCTTCGAGATCAAGACCGTCACCGGCGACGTCTACACCTTCGACAGCTTCGAGTGCGCCATGGAGAAGCTCGCCCCGCGCTGCGAGCAGTGCAGCGTCCGGATCGTCGGCCACGGCGTCGAGGTCGCCGGGATGTTCTTCTGCTGCGCCCACTGCGCCCGCGTCAACGGCGGCCTCGGCGACCAGATCCGCGACGCCGTCGGCACCCACCCGGGCTGATCCCCCGTCCGCCCCGGGAACGCCGAAGGCCCCCCGGCCTGCTGCTTCGCAGATCGGGGGGCCTTCGCGGACGTCAGGGGCGGAAGAGTCGGCCTGTACGCCGGGTTCTGTCTCCCGGGCCGCTCGCGCGGGCCGGGGAGGCGGTCATCCATCTAGGGCTGCCGTTGCCGACAGCCTCGTGCGGTCCACCCGCGGACTCGGGCGAGCAGCCCTCAAGCATCCGCGCACGGCGCCCTGGGGCGCCGATCTTGACCTTGCTCCAGGTGGGGTTTACCTAGCCGTCCGAGTCACCCCGGTCGCTGGTGGTCTCTTACACCACCGTTTCACCCTTACCCGTCGCCTAAGCGGCGGGCGGTCTGTTTTCTGTGGCACTGTCCCGCGGGTCACCCCGGGTGGGCGTTACCCACCACCCTGCTCTGTGGAGCCCGGACGTTCCTCGGCGGGTCCTGGGACCCGTCGCGACCGCCCGGCCGGCTCTTCCGCCGTAGGGGTCATGGTAGCCGCTCGGGCGGGGCCTCCCGTACTCCGGGGCGGGCCGGCGGCGGCTCCGCGCCGAGGTGGGCGGCCACCCGGGCCGCGGTGGCGGTGCCCCAGGCGGAGGTGGTGACCAGGCCGAGCAGCAGGATCGTCGCGCCGAGCCCCACCAGGATCCACCAGCCGGCGTGGGTCGCCGGGGCGAAGCCGGTGAGCACCGGGCCGACCACGGCCGAGGCGACCACGGTGCCGATCACCGCGACGCCGAGCGACTGGCCGACCTGGCGGCTGGTCGAGGCGACGGCCGCCGCCACCCCGGCCTGGGCCCGCGGCATGCCGGACACGGCGGAGTTGGTGATCGGCGCGTTGACGAAGCCGAAGCCGAAGCCGAACAGCCCGTACGCGGCCAGCAGCAGCGCCGGCGGGGAGTCCGCCGCCAGCCGGGTCAGCAGCAGACCGCTGCCGACCAGGCCGAGACCGGCCAGCACCAGCGGCAGCCGGGGCCCCCTGGCGCCGACGATCCGGCCCGACAGCGGCGCGCAGACCAGCATCATCACGGCCATCGGCAGCGTCCACAGACCGGCTTCCATCGGGCTGTACCCGCGGACGTCCTGGAGGTAGATGGTGTTGAGGAAGAGGAACCCGCCGAGCGAGGCGAACGCGCAGACGGCGGTCAGGGTGGCCCCGGTGAACGGCGCGCTGCGGAAGAACCTCGGGTCCACCAGCGGCTCGGCGACCCGCCGCTCCCAGAGCGGGAAGGCCACCAGCGCGGCGAGCGCCGCCACGGCCAGGCCGAGGATCAGCGGGGAGGTCCAGCCGTGCTCCGGGCCCTCGATGATCGCGGCGGTGCCGCAGCCGAGCAGCACCACCATCAGCAGCTGCCCCACCGGGTCCAGCCGGCGGGCCCGCGGCGCGCGCGACTCGGGGACGTAGCGGGCGGTCAGCAGGCAGGCCAGCAGTCCGACCGGGACATTGATCAGGAAGATCGCCGGCCAGCCGGCGGCATGCACCAGGAAGCCGCCGAGCAGCGGCCCGAGCGCCATCGAGATGCCGACCACCCCGCCCCAGACGCCGATCGCCCGCGCCCGCTCGCGGGGCTCGGTGAAGGTGTTGGTGATGATCGACATCGCCACCGGGTTGAGCATCGAACCGCCCACCGCCTGCACCGCCCGGAACAGCACCAGCCACCCCAGGCTCGGCGCCAGGCTGCAGAGCAGCGAGCCGAGCACGAAGACCACCAGGCCGGTCTGGAACACCCGGCGGCGGCCGAAGCGGTCGGCGAGCGAGCCGAACAGCATCAGCAGCGAGGCCAGCACCAGGGTGTAGGCGTCGATGATCCACTGCAGGCCGGAGGCGGGGGCGTCCAGGTCCTTCTGGATCTCCGGGAGGGCGATGTTCACCACGGTGTTGTCGAGCCCGACGATGAACAGGCTCATGCAGCAGATCGCCAGGACGAGCTGTCGGCGGCGCCGGCCGGGGTCGGCGACGGGCGGCGGACTCATGAAGGTCGCATCGGGCACGGGTCGATCCTCCCACCAGGACCCGGCTCAGACGGCGGCGAAGCGGACCGTCCGGGTGGTGGGGTCCGCGACGGTGAGCCGGGCGGAGATCCGGCCGCCGAGCGGCAGGGCGGTGCCGGGTGACTCCCCGTCGGCCCCCTCGCCGGGCCCCGTCCCCGCCCGGTCGCAGCGGGCCCGGACGGCCGGCTCGCGGAGCTGGACGGTGCCCCGGCCCGGCCGCTTCCCGTCCACGTCGATGACCACCGCCGGGAAGTCCTCGCCCACCCGGCCGGACAGCACCTCCGCCTCCACCAGGTCCATGCAGGCCCGTTCGACCTCGCCCGCCCGGCGGTCCCCGGCCGTCATCAGCGCGGCCACGTCCACCAGCGCCTCGCGCGCCCAGTCCGGCGGCTCCTCCCCCGCCGCGACCGCCGCGCAGACCTCCTGGGCGAACCGGTCCCCCAGCCGGCGCAGCGGCGCGGTGCAGTGCGCGTACGGCGCGGCCAGCGCGGCGTGTCCGGGGTCGGCGGGCGCGGGCCGGCCCCGGGCGGCGTCGAAGGCCCGGTAGCCGGCGCCCCGCAGCAGCCCGGTGCACTCGTTCAGGAAGGCGGCGTGCAGCGGGCGGTCCGGGTCCAGCGAACGGACCAGGTCCGGGTACGGCAGGCCGTCGGGCCAGTCGATGTCCAGCGCGCGGGCGGTGCGGCGCAGCCGCTCGTACGCGTCGGGCGGCGCGGCGGGCAGGGTGCGGAGCAGGCCGACCCCGGCGTCCAGCATCAGCTCGGCCGCGGCCATGCCGGTGAGCAGCGAGATCTGGGCGTTCCAGCCATCGGCGGGGGTGGGCGCGCGGTAGCCGAGGACGTAGCCGCGCGGGGTCTCCTCGATCTCCTGCTCGGGCACGGGGAGGCTGACTCCGCCGCGCTCGCGCTCCTGTTCCTCGCGCAGCCGGCCGACGGTGGCGAGCAGGACGAGCTGCTCGTCGGCCCCGCCGGCGTCCACGGCGCGCTGGACGGCCGCGTAGTCGAGCCGGCGGTGCGAGCGGACCAGGGCGCGCCGCAGGTCGGCGAGGACGACGGCGCCGTCCTCGTCCAGGTCGAGCTGCCAGAGCAGCGCGGGGCGGGGTTCGCCGGGCAGCAGGCTGGCCGCGTCCTCGGAGAGCCGGGTCGGGTGCAGCGCCACCGGCCGGTCGGGGAAGTACAGGGTCTGCACCCGGCGGCGGGCCTCCTGGTCGATCGCCCCGCCGGGGCGGACGAAGGCGGCGACGTCGGCGATGGCGTAGTGCACCCGGTAGCCGCCGCCGGGGCGGTGGGCGAGGTGCATCGCCTGGTCGAGGTCGCGGGAGCCGGGCGGGTCGACGGTGAACAGCGGCAGCTCGGTGGCGTCGTGGTCGGGCAGCCGGGGTGCCTCGGCGGCCCGCTCGGCCTCCGCCAGTGCCGCCTCGGGCCATTCGGTGCGGATCTCCAGAGCGGCCCGCAGCTCGGCCAGTTCGGCATTGATCCGGGCGGAGTCGGCGGCCTTGACGCGCAGTTTTCGGCGGGGCATGGGGGCAGCGTAGGGCCGGGCGGGTGGTTCCGGCCGGAGGTCGGCGGCGGGCGGCGCGCCGACGTCCGGGCGGGGCGCGGCGGGGGCTCGCGGGCGGGGCGTCGGCGTAAGGGGTCGTAGCGTGGGAGGCGCTGATGATCGACGGCGAAGGGGGAACGGGCGATGCGAGCGGTACGGGCCGTGGGGACGGCGGTGGCCGGGGTGCTGGCGGGGACGGGGGCGCTGCACGCGCTGTGGACGGTGACGCCGTGGCCGTTGCGGACTCCGGAGGAGTTCGCGGACACGGTGGTCGGCACCGGCGACGGGGTGCCCCCGGCGGCGGCGTGCGCGGCGGTGGCGGGGCTGCTCGGTGCGGCCGCCTACCTGGTGGCCGCGGAGGCCGGGGCGGTGCCGGCGGTCGGGCCGGCGCGGCTGCGCCGGGCGGGGGTGTGGACGGTGTCGGCGGTGCTGCTGACCCGCGGCGCGGGCGGGCTGACGCTGGTCGGCGGCGAGCGGGCTCTGCGCTCGGAGCGGTTCCGGCGGCTCGACGCCCGGTACTACTCGCCGCTCTGCCTGGCGCTCGGCGCCGGGGCGGCGGTGGTCGGGGCGGCCGGCACGGGTTACCGGGAGCCGGGGCCGGTTGCGTAGGGTGGCCGGGTCCGTCGCCACAAAGTGTTGAGGAGTCCGCCGTGCTGGTCCTGTTGCCGCCCTCGGAGGGGAAGGCCGCGTCCGGGGACGGCGTGCCGGTGGCGCTCGACGGACTGTCGCTGTCCGGGCTGACGGCGGCCCGGGCCCGGGTGCTGGAGACGCTGGTCGGGCTCTGCCGGGGCGACGAGGACGCCGCCGCCGAGGTGCTGGGGCTGAGCCCCGGGCTGCGCGGCGAGGTGGCGCGCAACGCGGGCCTGCCGACGGCGGGGGCCTTCCCGGCCGGGGAGGTGTACACCGGGGTGCTCTTCGACAACCTCGGGCTGGCGACGCTCGACGAGGCCGCGTACGACCGGGCCGTGCGGACGCTGCTGGTCTTCTCCGGGCTCTGGGGCGCCGTACGGATCGACGACCGGATCCCGCCCTACCGCTGCTCGATGGGCGTGAAACTCCCCGGACTGGGGGCGCTCGGAGCGTACTGGCGGAGCGCGATGGCGCCCGTGCTGCCGGAGGTCGCCGACGGGCTGGTGCTGGACCTGCGCTCCTCCGCGTACGCGGCCGCCTGGAAGCCCGCCGGCGAGCTCGTCGCCCGGACGGCGACCGTGCGGGTGCTGCAGGAGCGCGACGGCCGGCGCACGGTGGTGAGCCACTTCAACAAGGCCACCAAGGGCCGCCTGGTCCGTGACCTGCTGGTCGCGGGCGCCGAGCCCAAGACGCCCGGCGAGCTGCTGGACGCGCTGCTGGGGCTCGGCCACCGGGTGGAGGTCGCCGCCGAGGGCACCGCGCGCAAGCCGTGGCAGCTGGACGTGGTGGTCACCGAGGTGCACTGAGTCCCGAGGTACGCCGGGGGCCGGTCGGACGGGATCCGACCGGCCCCCGGCGTCCGTCAGCGCAGGTGCCCGGTGTCGTTGAGCAGCCGCAGCGAGGCGTTGCCGTCCGCGTAGTACTGGACGGCGCAGATCGAGGCGGCGGACAGCTCCATCCGGTACAGCGAGTCCGGCGGGGCGCCGAGCGCCAGCCGGACCAGCGTCTTGATCGGGCTGACGTGCGAGACCACCAGCACGGTCTTCCCGGGGTAGCGGGCGAGGACCTTGTCCCGGGCCACCCCGACCCGGTGGGTGAGGGTGGTGAAGCTCTCGCCCCCGCCGGTCGGCCTGGCTCTGGCGGAGCCGAGCCAGGCGGCGAGGTCCTCCGGGTGCCGCTCCTGGACCTCGCCGAAGGTCAGCCCCTCCCAGGCCCCGAAGTCGACCTCGCGCAGCCCCTCCTCGTACCGGACCTCCAGGCCCAGCCGGGCGGCCACGGTCTCGGCGGTCTGCCGGGTGCGCAGCATCGGCGAGGCCACCACGGCCTGGACCGAACCGCGCGCGGCGAGCGCCTCGGCGGCCCGCTCGGCCTGCCAGCGGCCCTTCTCGGACAGCTCCGGGTCGGTGCCGCCGCTGCCGGAGAACCGCTTCTCCGGGGTGAGGTGGGTCTCGCCGTGCCGGAGCAGGACGAAGGTGGTCGGGGTGCCGAGGTCGGCGGGCGCCGCCCAGCCGGCCTTGGGAGCGGCGGTCTCCAGCGACGGTTCGGGCTCGTCGACGGCGGCGGCCTTGGGGGCCCTGGGCTCCCACTGGCGGCCCGCCTTGCCCGCGTCCATCGCCTCGTTGGCCAGCCGGTCGGCGTCCTTGTTCCGCTCGCGCGGGATCCAGGTGTACGCCACCTGCCCGCGCGGGAAGACCTCGCGCGCCTCGGCCGCGAGCGGCTGCATGTCCGGGTGCTTGATCTTCCACCGGCCGGACATCTGCTCGACGACCAGCTTGGAGTCCATCCGGACGTCCACCGAAGCGGCCGGGTCGATCGCCCGGGCCGCCCTCAGGCCGGCGATCAGGCCCTTGTACTCGGCGACGTTGTTGGTCGCGTGGCCGATGAACTCCGCAGCCTCGGCGATGATCTGTCCGGTGTCGCCGTCCCGGACCACCGCGCCGTAGCCGGCCGGCCCCGGGTTGCCCCGGGAACCGCCGTCCGCCTCGACGACGAACCTGCGCACGGCCACCGGGTCAGACGCCCGAATCGGCGGTGCGGACCAGGATCCGGGAGCAGTTCTCGCAGCGGACCACCTTGTCGGCCGGCTCGGCCTTGATGGAGTTCAGCTCGGTGATCGAGAACTCGGTGCGGCAGCCCTCGCAGCGGCGCTGGAACAGGCGGGCCGCGCCGACGCCGCCCTGCGTCTCGCGCAGCTTGGCGTAGACCTTCATCAGGTCGGCCGGGACGACGGCGGCGACGGCCTCGCGGTCGCGACGGACCTTCTCCACCTCGGCGTCGATCTCGGCGTACGCGGCGTCCCGGCGGCCCTCGGCCTCGGTCAGCACGACGGTGGAGTGCTCCAGGCGCGCGGTCAGCTCGGTGACCCGGGTCTGGGCGGACTCCAGCCGCTCCATGATCTCCAGCACGACGTCCTCGAGGTCGCCCTGGCGCTTGGCCAGCGAGCCGATCTCGTGCTGGAGGTTCTCCAGGTCCTTCGGCGAGGTGATCGCGCCGGAGTCCAGGCGCTGCTGGTTGCGGGCGGCCCGGGAGCGGACCTGCTCCACGTCCTGCTCGGCCTTGGTCAGCTCACGGGTGGTGTCGCCGTGCTGGGCCTGGGCGGCGACCACCAGGTCCTTCAGCGCGGTGTGGTCGGCGTTGACCTTGTCGATCTCGGCGTGCTCCGGCAGGCTGCGCCGCCGGTGGGCCAGCTGGTCGAGCTTGGAGTCGAAGGCCTGGAGGTCGAGCAGGCGGATCTGGTCGGCGGGCGCGGCGTTCAAGCGGAGAGCTCCTGTGAATCGGGTCAGGCGGGGAAGGACATGGGGGCGTGCGCGGTCCACGGGTCGGTGACCGTACGGGAGACCCTGGTCTCCACGGTCCACCCGCGCTTCTCGGCGGTACCGAGCAGCGCCCGCTCGGCCAGCGGCAGCCAGGGCCACTCGGTGGCCCAGTGCGCGGCGTCGACCAGGGCGACCGGCGCCGCCTCGGCGGCCTCGGAGGCCGGGTGGTGGCGCAGGTCGGCGGTCAGGTAGGCGTCGACGCCCGCCGCGCGCACCTCGGCGAACAGGCTGTCGCCCGATCCGCCGCACACCGCGACCCGGCTGACCAGCCGGTTCGGGTCACCGGAGACCCGGACGCCGGCGGCGGTGGCCGGCAGGCCGGCGGTGACC
>NZ_JZWY01000275.1:0-10621 GCF_000966955.1 Streptomyces sp. NRRL S-495 | reverse complement strand
CGCGCGGCGAACGCGGCCAGCGGCAGCGGGGGCTCCAGCAGGCCGACCCGCCCGGTGCCGCGCCGGCCCAGCGGGTCGGTCGGGTCCGGGACCAGCGGGCCGGTCACGGTCACGCCGACCGCCTCGGCGAGCGCGTCCGAGACGCCCGGGTCGGCGTGGTCGGCGTTGGTGTGGGCCACGTGCAGGGCGATCCCGGCGCGGATCAGGGTGTGCACGACCCGGCCCTTGAAGGTGGTGGCGGCCACGGTGGTGGTGCCGCGCAGGTACAGCGGGTGGTGGGTGACCACCAGGTCCGCCCCCCACTCGACGGCCTCGTCGACGACCGCCTGCACGGGGTCGACGGCGAACAGCACGCGGCGGACCTCGGCCTGAGGGTCTCCGCAGACCAGGCCGACGGCGTCCCAGGACTCCGCCCACTGCGGCGGGTACAGCTCTTCGAGGGCGGTGATGACGTCGGACAGTTTCGGCACCTGTCGAGACTACCGTGCGCACGGGGGGAGCCGTCCGCCCGCCCGGCCGCCCGGTGGGCGGCCCCGCCGGGGGCGCGGGCGCGCGTCAACCCGGGGCGCGGATGCCCTCGGGCGGGCGGCGGCCCCGTTCGACCGGCGCCCGGGCCCGGTTCGCGCCGGGTGACCGGGCGGGCCTCGCGCACACCCCGCGGTTCGCACGAATTCGAAACGGCGCCCGGATCACCCTTACGAGTGAAGTGACCGGCTTCGGATTGAGCATCCCTCGCTACCGAAAGTAACTTCGCTTCTGCGAAAGGGAGTTGTCCCGGCCATGGGAGTCGCCCCGGCCAGGGCGCCGGGAGGGCGGTCCGCCGGAGGCGCGGTCCCGGGTGCGCAGAACGGGCCGGATGCGGCCGGGGCGGTGCGGACCGCCACCGGGGCGGCGGACCCGGGCCTTCCGAGGAACCGATTTCAGGCCGTGGCCGCGCGCCCGGTGCCGGAGCAGTGGGCACCGGGGCGGGCGCGTCGGCACCCGACGAAGGGATGTGGTGGCGGATGCGGGCGGACACATCGCTGCGGACGGCCGGTGGCACGGATCCGGCGGGCGACGCTCCGGCGGGCGACGGTCCGGCGGACGGCAGGCCGGACCCGGACGGCGGGTGGCCCGGGATGACGCGGACCGCCCTCGCCGCCGGGGTCCCGCCGGTCGACGGGCGGGAAGGCCGGGACGGACAGGACGGACAGGACCGGCGGGTCGGCTGGCGGGTGGACGTCGAGGGCTTCTGGTCCACGGCCAGGCCGACCCCGGGCGAACTCCCCGACGAGGGCTGGAAGCTCCACGTCAGCGCCGCCTCGACGGTCGGCGGCGCGGTGCTCGCGGCCGTCGCCGAAGTACTCGCCGAGGACCCGTGCGCGTTCCGGTTCGCGACCGGACCGGCCCAGCTGCACGAGCTCAACTCGCGCCACAGCGAACAGGGTTCGGCCGGCAAGTTCATCACCGTCTACCCGGTCGGCGAACCGCAGTTCCGGCGGCTGGCCGCCGCGCTGCACCGCGCCACCGACGGCCTGCCGGGGCCCGCGGTGCTCTCCGACCGCCCGTACCGGCCCGGAAGTCTCGTCCACTACCGGTACGGCGCCATCGCGGCCCGGGCCGAGCTGGGCAACGACGGCGGGTACCGGTCGATGCTGCGCGGGCCGGACGGCGAGCGGGTCGAGGACGTGCGCGGGGCCTCGTACCGGATCCCGCCGTGGGCCCGGGATCCGCTGGCCGCCGAGGGACAGCGGGCGTTCGACGGGCCGCGGGCCGCCCCCGCCCCGGCCCCGCTCGGCCCGACCCCGCCCGGTGCGCCCGGCGCCGCCGGTTCCGGGTGCGGCGCGGCAGCGGCGGCGTCCTGCTCGCCGGACGCTACGTGGTCACCGGGGCGATCCGGCACGGCGCCAAGGGCGGCGTCTTCCTCGGCCGCGACACCGACGGCGGCGCCGAGGTCGTGGTCAAGCAGGCCCGCGCGCACATCGAGATGGACCCCGCCGGCACCGACGCCCGCGCCGCCCTGCGGCACGAGGCCGCGCTGCTCGCCCGGCTGGAGGGCCTGGGGCTGGCCCCGAGACCGGTCGAACTCGTCGAACAGGACGACTCGCTCTTCCTGGTGCAGGAACGAATCGCCGGACAGCCGCTCGGCAGCTGGGTCGCGGCCCGACTGCGCCGCGACGGCAGCCCCGACGTCGACTGGGCCGAGGCCGGACCGATGGCCCACATCCTGCTCGACCTCGTCGAGCGGGTGCACGAGCAGGGGCTGGTGCTGCGCGACCTCTCCCCCGGCCATGTGCTCGTCCAGCCGGACGGCTCGCTGCGGCTGGTGGACCTGGAACTGGCCGCCGAGGCCGGCAGCAGCGCCGGCCCGGCCGGCGTGCCCGGCTACCGTGCCCCCGAGCAGGGGCCGGGGCGGCTCGCCCTGGTCACCGCCGCCGGGGCCCCGGCGGCGGTGCGGCGCGGCGGCGGGTTCGCCGGCCTGACGGCGGGCCGCGGCGGCGACGGCACCCGCACCGCCGAACCGGAGGCGGACCTCTACGCACTGGGCGGGCTGTTCTTCCTGCTCGCCACCGGCCACGACCCGCTGCTGCCCGAGGACCTGCCGCACGCCCGCCCGGTCACCGACCGGCTCGGCCGCTGGCTCGCCCTCGCCGCCCGCTGCGGCACCACCGCGCGCCGGCTGGCCCCGGCCGTGCTCGGCCTGCGCGCCGAGGACCCGCGCCACCGCTGGCACCCGGCCCTGGTCCGGGAGTCCCTCGCGGCCGACGGCCACACCCCCTTCCGGGCCGACCGCCCGGCCGGCCCGGACCGCCCCGCACCGGTGCGGGACCCCGAGCACCTCGACAGACCCGGGCCGGCCGGGGCCGACGGCGACACCGACCGCACCGAGCCCGGCGGAGCGTTCTGGCACACCGAACCGGCCGCGACGCCGGACCGGCCGGGGCCGACCCCGGCCGCCGCCACCCGCGTCGACGGCCGCGTCGACGCCCACGGCCACGGCCACGGCGAGAGCGACACCGCGGTCCTCGACCGGGTGCTGCACGACGGACTGCGGCACATCGCCGCCACCGCCGCACCCTCGCGCCGGGACCGGCTGTGGCCCGTGGTGCCGGCCGGCGAACGCGCGGACCCCTGCAATGTCCAGCACGGCGCGGCCGGCGTCCTGGCCGTCCTCGCCCGGGCGGCCGCGACCACCGGGCTGCCCGAGGACGTCCGGGCCACTGCCCGCGCCACCGCCCGGACCGCCGCCGACTGGATCGAGCGCCGCTGCGCCGCCGAACCGGTGGTCCTGCCCGGGCTGCACTTCGGACGCTCCGGCGCCGCCTGGGCACTGCTGGACGCCGCCCGCGCCCTGGACGACCGGGCACTCGCCCGGCGGGCGGCCGAGCTGGCCGCGCGGATCGCCGTCGAGTGGCCGAACCCGGACGTCTGCCACGGCGCGGCCGGCGCCGGCTTCCTGCAACTCCGCTGCGCCGCCGAGGACCTGCCCGGATCCCCCGATGCCGACGGGGCGGCCGGGGCGGCGGAGTTCCTGGCCCGGGCGTCGCGGTGCGGCCACGGCCTCCTCGCCGCCGCCCGCCAGGCGCCCTACGGCGCGGTGTGGCCGGTGCCGCAGGACTTCGACTCCGCGCTCGCCGGGATCACCCACCTCGGGTTCGCGCACGGGGTCGCGGGCGTCGGCGCCTTCCTGCTGGCGGCGGCCGGGGCCACCGGGGACGGCGCGCTGCTCGCCGGCGCCGTCGAGGCCGGCCGCACCCTCGCCGCCACCGCCCGCCTCGACCCGCCGGCCGCCCCGGGCCCGGCCGACGACGGCTCCTCCCCCGCCGCCCGGTGGCCGCGGAGCGCCGACGACCCCGCGCACGTCCGCCTGACCCACTGGTGCAACGGCTCCTCCGGCGCCGGCACCTTCCTGCTGCGGCTCTGGCGCGCCACCGGCGACGCCGACGCGCACCGGCTGGCCCTGGCCCTGGCCGCCGGGCGGGCGGTGACCGCCGGACGCTGGCACAGCGGTGTCTGCGCCTGCCACGGCCTGGCCGGGGACGGCGAGTTCCTGCTCGACCTCGCCGAGGCCACCGGCGATCCGGGCTTCCGCTCCGCCGCCGTCGAGTCGGGCCTGCTGATCGCCGCCCGCGCGGCCCTGCGCGACGGGCTGCTGGTGCTGCCGGACGAGACCGGCACCGGGTGCGCGCCCGCGTACGGCACCGGGACGGCGGGGGCACTGGCCTTCCTGCTGCGGCTGCGGCACGGCGGTCCGCGGCTCTGGGTGGACCCGGTCCCCTTCGACACACCCTCCGACACACCCTTCGACCCACCGTTCGGCACACCGTCCGGGCGGCCCGGCCCCGATCCGGCCGGGCAGGTGGATTCATGGACGTGACCACCCGGGCCGGGACCCAGGCCCTGCGCCGGCTCGGCTTCACCTTCTCCGCCGACGGCAGCCACGCCGCCTGCCTGGCCTCCGCCGCCGACGGCGGCTGGTACGCCGAGAGCTGGCACCTCCCCGCCCGGGGCCCCGCCCTGCCGACCGGGCTCCCGCTGCCCGGCCACCGCTCCGAGGACCTCCGCTCGCAGTTGGTCGCCCTGCCGGACGGCTCGGTGCTGGTCCGCCGTTCCGACGGCGACCGGCATGACCTGGTGACGCTCTCCGCCGCCACCGACCAGTACGGCCGGGCCGTCACCGCCGAACGGCCGCTGGCCACCCTGCGGATGCCCGGACTCCGGCTGCTGCCGCTCCCGGCGGGCGCGGCGTCCGGCCCCCGCGCCCCGGTCGCCCTCGCCCTGGGCAGCGACACCCGGCCGGGCACCACGGTCTGGCTGGTCCGGGCCGACGGCTCACCGCCGCACCAGATCGCCGAGATCCCGGGCCTGCACGGCGGTGGCGTCTGGCTGGACCACACCGGCGCGCTGCTGGCCCTCGACCGGGTGAGCGACGGCCTGGTCCGCACCGTGGTGCTCGACCTGCGCACCGGCGCCGTCACCCCGCTGCTGGAGATCGGCGAGCACAGCAACGACCGGCTGCTGCTGTTCGACCCGGACAGCCGGTTCGCCATGGTGCGCAGCGACGCGCCCGGCACCGACCGGATCGGCTGGGGCGTGCCGGGCGGCGGCGAGCCGCTGCGGTTCCCCGAAGTCCTGCACGTCGCGGGCATGTTCCTGCGGCCGGTCGCCCTGCGTCCGGCCACCGACGGACCCCGGGTCGCGGTGCAGATCGACCACGGCGCGGGCTGCTCGCTCGCCCTGTGGCGGCCCGCCCTCGGCCGGCTGGACCCGCTGCCGGTCCCGCCCGGGCGGCTCGGCGCGGTCGGCCACTGGTCGGCGGACGGGTTGCGGCTGCCGTACTCGGCGCCGGACCACCCGGCCGCGCTCGCCACCCTGGACGTGGACGCGCTGCTGACCCAGGGCCCGGTCGCCACCACCTCGGGGCCGGTGCCGCTGCCGCTCCAACTGGCGCCGCTGGGCTCGGGGTTGCCGGGGCCGTGGCGGGACACCGTGCTGCCCTGGCAGCCCGGCACCACCAGGAGCCGCCCCGGCACGACGCCGCGCGGCTGGCGGCTGGACGGTTCGGCCGAGCCCGGCGACGGCGGCCGCTGGCATCCTGCCCAGAGCCTCGAACTCTCCGGCCCGGCAGGCCCGTTGGAGGCGGTGGTGTACGGCGGGGACGCCTGGCTGAGCAGCCCCCAGCTGGTGCTCGCCCTGCACGGCGGCCCGGCGGACGCCTGGCGGCTGGAGTTCGACCCGGCACTGCAGCGGATGGCCGGCGAGGGCCTGGCCGTGCTCGCCCCGAACCAGCGCGGCTCCACGGGCTACGGGGTGGCGCACGCGCTGGCGATCCGGGGCGCCTGGGGCGGGCCCGATCTGGACGACGTCCTGCACCTGCTGGAGGGCATCGCCGGCCAGCGGGCCGCGCTCGGACTGGAGCCGCCGGCCCTGTTCGGCGTCAGCTACGGCGCCTTCCTCGCGCTGCTGGCGGCGGCCCACGCACCGGCCGAGCAGGTGGCGCGCTGCGCGGTGGTCGCGCCGTTCCTGTCCGGCGCCCGACTGCTCGCCGAAGCCTCCGACCCGGTCCGGGCGCTGACCACCCGGCTGGGCGGCGGGGAGCCGATCGCGGACGCCCGCGGACCGCGCGACGTGCTGCAGCTCGCGCACCGGATCGGCGCGCCGCTGCTGGTGGTGCACGGCGACCGGGACGAGGTGGTACCGGTGAGCCAGTCCCGTTCACTGCGGCACGAGTTGCTGCGGATCGGGCGCACCGAGGGCGCCGACTTCCGCTACATCGAGGCGGCGGGCGCCGGGCACGAGGTGCTGGCCGAGGAAGGCGGCGCGGTGCTGCACGAACTGCTCGCGGGCTTCCTGCGCACCGGCCGCCCGGCTTAGGGCGTGTCTTTCGGATCCCGCCCGGCGGGGGCGGATCCCACGGCGGGGAGCGCCCGTCGAGCACCCCGCCCGGCCCGCCGGTTAGGGTGGCGGCCGCGCCCCGGCCGGGTCCAGAAAGTACCGGCCGGAGGCCGGACGACCCGCACCCTCGCACGGAAGCACGGACAGACGATCTTGATCTCCGACACCCTCACCAACACCGACGGGACCACGACCGAGGACACCGCGGCGGCCGGTCGCCACCGCGGCCGCTCCGCCGCCGACGACAGCCCCGAGGCGGACCCGCACGGCCGCCATCGCGCAGCCTCGGCCGACCTGGGCTGACCCGGTCGCGGTGGGTCCGGCCCGGCGGGGTGCCGCGGCCGGACCCACCGCCCGGCGCCGACCCGGCAGCCCTCAGCCCGGCAGTACGACCGTCCGCAGCGCCTCGCCGCTCCGCATCTGCGCCAGCGCCTCGTTGACCTCCGCCAGCGCGACCCGGTGCGTGACCATCCCCGCCAGGTCGATCCGCCCGGCCCGCCACAGCTCCACCACCAGTGCGACGGTGCCCGACAGCGGGGCGCCGCCGTACAGCGAGGGCAGCAGCCGCTTCTCGTTGAAGAACAACTCCCCCATGGTGAACTGCACGTGGTCGTCCTGCGCCCCCGCGCCGATCACCACCACCGCGCCGCCGCGCCGGGCCGCGTCGTACGCCGCCCGGACGGTGGCCGAGCGGCCGACCGCCTCGAAGACGTAGTCGAAGCCGCCGCCCGGCAGGCCCTTCGCCACCGCCCTGAGCTCCTCGGGGGCGAGTGCCTCGGTCGCGCCGAAGGCGAGCGCCCGCTCCCGGCGGGACACCACCGGGTCGACCACCGCGATCCGGGCCGCGCCGCAGACCCGGGCGCCCTGGACGGCGGCGACGCCCACCCCGCCGGCACCGATCACCGCGACCGACGCGCCGGGTTCGACCCGGGCGGTGTGCACGGCCGCGCCGATGCCGGCGGTCACGCCGCAGCCGATCAGCGCGGCCAGTTCGTACGGGAGGTCGGCGGGCACCGGGACCACCGCGTCGCGGTCCACCACCACCTCCTCGGCGAAGGTGCCGGTGCCGTAGAAGCCGGAGGCCTCCCCCGCGCCGTCCCCGTCCCCGCCGAAGCGGAAGCCCGGGGCACCGAGCCGCCGCAGGCTGGCCGCGCAGAGGTGGGCGCGCCCGCGCCCGCAGTGCGCGCAGCGGCCGCACGGCGCCATCCAGCTGAGCACCACCCGGTCGCCGACAGCGACCTCCGTCACCCCCTCGCCGACCTCGACCACGTCGCCGGCGCCCTCGTGGCCGGGGACGAACGGCGCGGGCTGGGGCAGGACGCCGCTCATCGCCGACAGGTCGGAGTGGCAGAGGCTGGCGGCCCGCAGCCGGATCCTCACCCTGCCCGGTCCGAAGCCGACCGCCTCGACGTCGTCGCGGACGTCGAGCGTGTCCTGACCGGTCCTGTGCAGGATGGCGGCGCGCATGGGCTGCTCCCGGGTCCTTCGCGGATTCGCGGATCGTCGGTCGGGCCGATTCTGGCACGCCGCGCGCGGTCGGAGTAGAACACGTTCCACTCCGACCGCGCGCCGCGCCGGGAACCGTACCCGGGCGCCGGATCCGGCCGGGCCGGACCCTTCCACCGCCACCCCGGCGCTGGCATGATCGTCCGCCGTGCCGAACTCCGCCGCGCCGAATCCCGCCGCGCCACCGACCAGCGCCACCGCCACCGCCCCCGTCGGCGGCCGCCCCGACCGCTGCCCCGAGTGCTCCGCGCCGCTCGACCCCGACCCCCGGTTCACCGCCTGGTGCCCGGCCTGCGAGTGGAACCTCGTCCCGGCCGAGGAGGCCGCCGAGGACACCGCCAGGAGCGCGAAGGAGCTGGCCCGGGAGCACGCGGCGGCCGAGCGGACCGAGCGGCTGTTCGAGGACGTGGTGGCCGGCCGCGTCGACACCACCCGCCACGACTGGCTCGCCGCCTCGGCCCTGGCCGTCCCGGTCCACCTCGTCACCGTCGCCGTGGCCGGGTCCGGCCTCTGGCTGCTCGTCACCGGCAACACGCCCCTGCGCTGCCTGGGCGCCCTGCTGCTCGCCGTCGCCTTCCTGATCCGCCCGAGGCTCGGCCGGGTGCCGAGCGGCCAGGGCGTGCTGACCCGCGCCGAGGCGCCCGCCCTGTACGGGCTGACCGACCGGATCGCCGCCGAACTCGGGGCGCCGCCGATCGGGGTGATCCAGGTCGACGAGAGCTTCAACGCGAGCATGGGGGTGGTCGGCCTGCGCCGGACCTCCGTGCTCACCCTGGGCCTGCCGCTCTGGGAGGCGCTGGACGGGCCGCAGCGGATCGCGGTGCTCGGCCACGAGCTGGCCCACCGGGTGAACGGCGACCACCGGCAGGGCCTGTGGCTCGGTTCGGCGATGCGGTCGCTCGCGCACTGGCACGACCTCAGCCTGCCGCGCGAGCGGACCGCGCCCGGGTACGGCGTGGTCGCGTTGCTGACCATGATCGGCGACTACCTCGGCAACGCCTTCCTGCACCTGCTCAGCGGGCTGCTGTTCCGGGCCTACCTCCTCCTCGACCGGCTCACGGCGCGGGCCGGGCAGCAGGCCGAGTACCACGCCGACGAACTCGGCGCCCGGGTCGGATCCACCGGGGCGATGCGCGAGAGCCTGGCGGCCCTGCTGCTCGGCCCGGCGACCGGGACGGTGACCATGCGGCTGCGGGCCGAGATCCAGTCCCGGCCCCGCTCCGGGCGGCGGGACGCCGCGCCGGGACCGGACGCCGACTCCCTCTGGCCGCAGCTGCGCGCACACCTGGCGGCGATCCCGCCGCTGGAGCACGAACGGCTGCTCCGCCGCTCGCGCAGGTCCGGGCACCGCGTGGACGCCTCGCACCCGCCGACCCATCTGCGGATCGCGCTGCTGGAGCGGCGGACACCCGTCCCGGCGGCGGTCGTCTGCCCGCCGGAGGAGGCCGCCGCCGTCGACGCCGAGCTCGCCCCGCACCGCACCCGCGTCGCCCGCACCCTCCTGGCCGGCTGACGCCCCCGCGCCCTCCGCAGGACCACCCGGTCCGCCACGGGGTGCGGCGGACGCCGACGACGGCCCGCACCCCCGTGGCGGGCCGGACCAGGGCGGAGCCGAGAGTGCCGCCGCGGGGTCGGGGTCGGGCCGTACCGTCCAGTAGGGTCCGACGGCGGGCGGAAACCGCACCGCGCCGCCACCCACCACCCCGCCGAGGAGCAGCACCATGTCCGACCTCCTGGAGACCGCGCACCCCCGGCCCGAGGTGCTGGCCGCGTTCGAGGGCGCGACCGGGTTCATGCCGGTGGACGAGGGCCTCGCGCTCTACACCGCCGCCGTGACCGCCGCCCGCCGCACCGGCCTCCCCGTGCTGGAGATCGGCACCTACTGCGGCCGCTCGGCGATCCTGCTGGCCGAGGCCGCCCGGGAGACCGGCACCGTGGCGCTGACCGTCGACCACCACCGCGGCTCCGAGGAGCAGCAGCCCGGCTGGGAGTACCACGACCCGACCCTGGTCGACCCGGAGGTCGGCCGGATGGACACCCTCCCCCGGTTCCGCCGCACCCTGCACGCGGCCGGCCTGGAGGACCACGTGATCGCCCTGGTCGGCCGCTCGCCCCGGATCGCGGCGCTGTGGGGCGGCGGGCTGGCCCTGGTCTTCATCGACGGCGGCCACACCGACGAGCACGCCACCGCCGACTACGAGGGCTGGGCGCCGCACCTGGCGCCCGAGGGCCTGCTGGTCGTCCACGACGTCTTCCCCGACCCGGCCGACGGCGGCCAGGCGCCCTACCGCGTGTACCTGCGGGCGCTGGCGGAGGGCTTCGAGGAGGTCTCGGTGACCGGTTCGCTGCGCGTCCTGCGCCGCGCCACCGCCGGCTGATCCGCAGGTCGGACCCACCGTCCGGACCCGCCGGGCCCGGCACCCCGCACCCGCCGCCGTCCGGCCGCCGCCCGGGGTGTCCGGAATCCGCCGACCCGCCCCACGGGCGATCACGGATGCTCTAACGTCGTGCCGGGGCTGCCGGGCGGGGGTCGCGAAAGGTACGGTGTCCGCGCGGTCGCGGGCGCCCGCGACCGCGGCGCGGCCGCACGACACCAGCAGAGCACCCGGGCGGAGCAGGCCCGGGCAGACCGTGGGGGCCAGGGACAGATGACGGACCAGCAGAACACCGCTCCGGCGGTCTGGGACCCGACCGCCCGTGGCGGTGCGGGCGGCTGGGTGCGCGGTCCCCAGCAGCCCGC